>DASZJO010000223.1:0-35844 GCA_035948015.1 Puia sp. | reverse complement strand
TCATAAATATGCAACGCATCCAGCACCTGCAACCCCGCCCCCTCGCTGTCTCTCTCCACCGCGTAGAAATATGCGGAATCACCATCGTCCTCGAACACCACCCCAAACTCATTTTCCGGGGAAAAACTCTCCAAAAAAAGGTCCTCCCCCGGGACCCATTCCTTTTCCTGCATCAAATACCCTTTCATGGTCGCGACTTTATTTGATTCAACCAATCCGTGATACCCAAAAAGATCTTCTGTGCCACCGCCTTCCGGAAAGCAGGCTTCAGGATCTTTTTTTCATCCTCAGGATTACTCAAAAACGCCACTTCAACCAATGCATTTGGATAATCGGTCGGACCGCTAAGCGCGAAATTGAAACTGCCTACATTTCCAAATTCCTTTAGCCCCAGCGTCAGCATCCGTTCCAGGATCGCCGTGCTCAGCGGCCTAAAGCCAAGATATCGGTAATACGTGCTCGTTCCCTGCACAGTATCCGAATTGGCGGAATTGAGATGAATACTCACCAACAGATGCGGATCGTAGACTTTCAGCATCGCTATCCTTTCCGGCATGCTTAGTGAAGTGTCTGCCGTCCGGGTCATAAACACACTCTTTACTCCCGCTGCCTTCAGCGTTTTTCGAAGCTGCTCGGCGATTAGCAGCGTATAGTCTTTTTCAAGAATATGGCTGGTGACACCGCTTGCCCCGGCATTGTCCCCGCCATGCCCGGCATCTATAGCGATCCGGAGCCTCCGGATATCGAGCGTCGCCGGTTGCCGCCGGACCCGCATCACCAGCTTCCTGCCCGTGCTGTCGTAAGCCAGACTGTATCCCCAATGCTGTGTATGCCTGAGCTGAACATAGACCCGCAGGACATCATCCTCAACCTGCTCATACCAGGTGTTCCGGACTTCCTTCGCCGTTCGCAGCTGGATGATCCAGTTCGTATTGCTGGTGATCCCAAAAATGTCCACCGCGACCCGCGACGGGTCCAGCAGTTGAAAACTTCGATACGGATACCGGTCGTCCAGGCTGATCGCTACATAATCGGACGCCGTGTCGCCATACACTTTGATATTTCCGCTCAAATGAGGGTTGTGCGGCACCGGCCGGTTGACTTCCTTGCCCGCCAACACCAGACTGGACTTGGCAATATAAGCAGAGTGATAGGCGGATAGCCGAACCTTATAGTCGGTGCTGAAACTATCCACTATTTTCACCACGATATTGGAATCCAGGTAACCGATCTTGGCCCCTCCCAACCGGTCATCCCCAATCCCATATTCCATAAAAGGCAACTGCCCCGTCGTCCGCGCCAGCACGACGCTGTCCTGCCCGCGCACCGCAGGACCCGCCAGCAGCGCCCAGAAAATCATTACCCCATTCCATCTCTTCATCAAAGCGGATATTTATTGTCGGCGATCAGCTTGTCAGCTATTCTTCTCCTGGCCTCCTTGCTATTGTACGGGTCAACCTTTGTAAATCGTTTCAGCCCCAACAACATCATCCGTTGCTCATCTCCGTCGGCGAAAGCATTGATGGCATCCTTGCCCGATTTATTGATCCGGTCGGCCGCATCATAAAGATTGGTCCGCATGATGTCCAGCTCAAACGCCGCTGCCCCTTCTCCGCGCTGATCGACGAGCTTCCGCGCCCGCAGGAGCGCACTTTCCGCCAGGTAAGTGTCGATCGCCATATCGGCAATATGCATCAGCAACTCCTGTTCACTCTCGATCCGGGTCATGAGCTTTTGCACCGCCGCACCCGCCGTTAAAAGGATCGCTTTTTTGAAGTTGACGATCGTCTTCCGCTCCTTTACAAAAGGCCCGTCATCCCCATTCCCAAACTCAGGGATGCTCATCAGCTCCCTGGAGACCGCGAGCGCCGGCGCCATGATATCCAGCCTTCCCTTCATGGCCCGCTTGAGGACCATGTCGACGGTCAGCAGCCGGTTGATCTCATTGGTACCCTCATATATTCGGTTGATTCTGCTGTCCCGGTAAGCCTTCGAAATAATGTATTCGTCACTATACCCATTCCCGCCATGGATCTGTACCCCTTCGTCCACGACAAAGTCAAGCACCTCGCTCCCCGCGACTTTCAGGATCGCGCATTCGATCGCAAATTCCTCCGCTGCCCCCAACACCGCCTCGTTGAACGGTTTGCCCTCGCCGGTCAGGCTGACCTCCTTATCATCGATCCATTTGGAAGCCCGGTACAACGCAGCTTCGACCGTCCACATCCGGATCGCCATCTCCGCCAGTTTGTGCTTTATCGCGCCAAAATTGGCGATCGCCGTTTGGAACTGCTCCCGCGTCCGCGCATATTGAATAGAGGTAGTGGTTGCCCGCTTGGCGCCTCCCAGTGCAGCCGCGCACAGCTTTAACCGCCCAATATTGAGGATATTGAAGGCGATGATATGACCTTTCCCGATCTCACCCAGCAGGTTCTCCACCGGCACTTTGCAATCCTGGAAATATAGCTGTACCGTAGAAGAACCCTTGATGCCCATTTTGTGCTCCTCCGGTCCCTGCGTAAATCCTTCAAAGCCCCTTTCGACGATAAAGGCAGAGAACTTATCCCCATCGATCTTCGCGAATACCGTATAAATATCCGCAAACCCGCCATTAGTGATCCAGCATTTCTGGCCGTTGAGCAGGTAGTACTTTCCGTCAGCCGATAATTTCGCCGTCGTCTTGGCGCCCAGCGCATCACTTCCACTATTGGGTTCCGTCAGCCCGTAGGAACCTTTCCACTCCCCGGTGGCCAACTTGGGGATATATTTCGTTTTCTGCTCCGGTGTGCCGAAATACAGGATCGGCAGCGTCCCGATACCCGTATGCGCAGAGACACCTACGGAAAAGGAGAACCCCCCTCCCAGTCCTTCGTTAACCAGCGTGGCGGTAATGAAATCCTTTCCCAGGCCGCCATATTCCTCCGGCACGGCAGCCCCCAGCAGACCTTGCTCGCCGGCCTTCCCGATCAGCGATGGCATCAGCCCGGGCTCGAGCTTGTCGATCCTGTCGATAATCGGCAATACCTCCGCGTCCAGGAAGGCTGCACACATATCCTTGACCATCTGTTGCTCTTCATTATAATCTTCGGGGATGAAAGTCTCGAACGGCGAACTTTCCTTTACCAGCCATTCAGCACCCTTCAGGGCTTGCGCTTTTTCAGTTGATGCGCTCATAGAAAATAGATTTATAGTGAAAGAATCGTTTGATATTGAAATTGGCTCCGCCAGTTAGCGAAGATTGTCATAAACTACCTGCAATACTTCCTTACAGATCTCTATCCGTTCCGGCGGTACGCCTTCCAATGCCTCATTCAATGTCGCCTCCGCCAACGCCATCGTTTCCTCCTGTAATTTCTGTGCCTGCTTCGTCAAAAAGATCAGATTGATCCGGCGATCGTTCTCCGCCGGGACCCGCTTGACCAATTGCTGTTTTTCAAGATTGTCCACCAGCCGCGTAATGCTCGGCTTGTCCCGGAACGTGGCGACACATAGCTGCTGCTGACTTTTGCCATCCTCCTTCCACAAATGATACAATACGCTCCATTGCTCGATCGTGATCTTCAATCCCGCGGCGCCGAATTTCTTCTGCAAGTTACGTGCAATGGCCGTGCTGGCCTTACCGGTTATAAAGCTGTATAGCTCCCCTTTTTTGAATTGGTTGTTAGGCATACAGTTAGTTAGACAACTAAATAAATCTACGACATTTTCGCGGGATTTCCAAATCCGCCGTCATCCCCCCTTCATCACTCCATTGACAAAAGTCTTTACCTCCCGGACCGTGCCATCTTCATTGTAAAAAATCACCGTCCCATTCCCGTTATGAAGTGTCCCGGCCTTCCGTCGCTGGCCCTTTTGGCTATAGTTGGTCCTGACCTCCCAGCAATTGCCGGCTCTGTAGACCTGGTCGAAAGACAATTGCCCGTTCGGATAGTAATATCGCCGCACCCCGTCTGCACGCCCATTCTTCATTTCCTCGGTTTCCTGGATCGCCCCCGTCGCATAATACCTTTTGATCGTGCCGTTGGGTTTGCCATTCTCATAGGGCATCTCTAATTCCGTCTTGCCGTTTTTATAAAAGGTCCGCTCAATGAATTTATTCTTCCCGTTAAAATATTCGTGCTCGTCCATAATCCCTTTTCCGTCGATCCAGTAGGTTCTGCTGATGCCGTTGAGACTGTCATTCCGATATGTTTGGAACCGGACCAAGCCACCGTGGAGCGTAAAGACGCGCCACTGCCCGTCAAGCTTATTATTGACATAGGTTTGCTCCCAAACTTTAAACCGTTTGGAATGATCGGCATCGTCGATCAGGTAAGAGGTAAAAAGTCCTTCCCGCTTATTGTTCCTCAGCTGTCCCTCGCTGCACAGGAGCGCCAGCTGCCGGTTTGTCGTATATGCGGTGCTGTCGGCATTCAGGTCATAGACCTGAACAAGCGTTGTTTCATAGCTGCGGCAAAATCCGCCGTCGGCCGGCTTTAGATCCCTGAACTCCGCCGTATCCTCATCCCGGACGAATTTTCGGTTCGCATAGTCCGGTTGCTGCCCGTTGACGCCAAGCCATCCGGCTAGTCCGAAAATCAAAATCATGCTGACTGGTCGCCTCTTCATCTCGAAAATTTACTTAAAAATGCGTAAAATTGGCTTCATGTATCTCCCTGCCGGGCATTTTCTTCCTTATCGGTCCTCACGACTTCATTATTCAATCTGGGGAAACGGACCCCGGCTCCTGTTTGCCTTCCACGGCTACGGCGAGTCGGCCGCCTCCTTCGCCTTCATCGGTGACGCCCTCGACCCCAATTTTACCCTGGTGGCCATCGACCTGCCCTTTCACGGCCGCACCGAATGGAAAGAAGGCCTGTCCTTCACCCCCGGACAGCTTTATGAGGTCATGGGGGAAATCGCCGCCCGCCACGCCACCGCATTATCCCCGGTCCCCCCGTGGCGCCTTATAGGCTACAGCATGGGCGGCAGGATCGCTTTACAACTCCTGGAGATCCATCCCAACGCCTTCGAACGACTGATCCTCCTCGCCCCCGATGGCTTAAGAGTAAACTTTTTTTATTGGATCGCTACCCGCACAGCCGCCGGCAATTTCCTCTTCCGCCAGACCATGCGCCGGCCGGGCTGGCTATTTCTCCTGCTTCGGCTTTGCCATGCCTTGCGCCTTGTTAACCCCAGCATCTATAAATTCGCCGTCCACTACATCGACGACCGCCAGGTCAGACAAGACCTCTTTACCCGCTGGACCGTCATGCGCAAATTCCGACCCGATCCCGCCCTCGCCGCGGCCACAATCCGCCGCCAACAACTCCCCGTCATTCTCGTCTACGGAAGATACGATCGCATCATCCGCTGGGAAAGAGGTGAAAAATTTCGCAACCGCGGCATCGCAGACCTCTGTCGCCTGATCCTCCTCGATACCGGTCACCAATTGCTACGACCAACATTCCTTCCGGACCTTCTTCGTCTTCTGACTGAATAGGGTATCCTATGTTTAAGTCGACCCGACCCTAAAGAACACGTTCATCCCGAATAGTCCGATCCATCGCCTATATTTACGGATCACAGTTATCCCAAAATGGTGCCGGTCTTTCTTTTTACGCTTATTGGCTGCTGTCTCTTTCTCCTATATGGGGTACTGATCGAGTATTATCGCCGCGCGTGGACCGACATCCCGGGATTTTCCGCCGGCGCCAGGATCGGTCAAACCCGTATTTCCGTTTTGATCCCCGTAAGAAACGAAGCAGCCAATATCGCTGCCTGCATCGCCAGCCTTGCCAGGCAATCCTATTCGAAAGAGCTCTACCAGGTGATCGTCATCGACGATCACTCGACCGATGCGACTGGCGAGATCGTCTCTAACATTCATCCGTCAGAATTGTTCCTTAAGTATGCATGTCTCGCCGGCGGGACGGGCAAAAAAGTCGCTATCCAGACCGGCATCAGCATGTCATTCGGCGACCTCATCGTCACCACCGATGCAGATTGCTGCTTTGAGCCGGATTGGCTCAATACGCTGGCCGTTTTCTATGAAGAACGGGGTGCAAAATTCATCGCTGCGCCGGTCCGGATGGGCAGGCCCGGCACAAAACTTTCTCTTCTTTCCATTTTCCAAACCCTCGACTTCATTACCCTCCAGGGCATCACCGGCGCCGCCGTTTACAAAAGATTCCATTCCATGTGCAACGGCGCCAACCTCGCTTACGAAAAAAGCGCCTTTTATGAAGCAGGAGGTTTCGAGGGTATCGACGCAATCCCTTCCGGTGACGATATGCTGCTCATGCACAAGATCTATGAAAAATACCCCGACAAAGTCTTTTTTCTTAAAAGCCCGAAGGCGATCGTCTCCACCCAGCCTGCAACGGACTGGAAAGGCTTCATCAACCAACGTGTCCGCTGGGCCAGTAAAGCAGATCGTTACGACGACAAAAGGATCTTTCGTGTACTCCTCCTCGTCTATGTCGTGAATTTGATGTTTGTTATCCTGCCCATCGCGGCCATCTGGAATAGCTGGTGGCTATGGTTGTTGTTGATAGGCCTGCCGACAAAGACCATGCTGGAATTTCCCTTCGTTCGCTCAGTCGCAACCTTCTTCGATCAGCAATCACTGATGCGCTGGTTTCCGCTTATGCAACCGTTTCATATCATCTATACGGTGGTAATCGGCTGGATGGGCAAATTTGGCGGCTACCACTGGAAGGACAGAAAAATAACCAAATGACAACTTCCTCCCGCCATATCAGAAGACGCCTGCTGCGCAATAAGGGCGCACTGTTCGGACTGACAGTCATCCTAATTTCTGTCCTCACCTCGATTTTCGCCTATCTTGTCGCGCCCGACGGCTCACCCGACGCCAACCGTATCATCGTGGAAATTGGCGGCCGTAAACCGGGCTACCACCAACTCTTCTTTCCGGTGAGAAAGGAACGCCAGCCGCCCCGAGTCAATTTTTTCCACCGCCTGCTCTTTGGCCGCGAAGACCGGTATGATTATATCCCCATTAACAGCTACATGGTAAAAGGGGACAGCGTGATCGTAGAGAAATTCATCGATGAAGGCGTGGAAGAGCGGAGAGCCTATCCGCTGAACGCCACCATGTCCTCCGGCAAAGACGCAGGCACCGCAATCACCATGACCTTTTGGCTGGGCACCGATAAATACGGCCGCGATATCCTGAGCCGCCTCCTCATCGGCGTTCGCGTGAGCCTGGCGGTCGGGCTTGTAACGGTATTGCTTTCACTGACCATCGGCGTCCTGCTTGGCGCGTTGGCCGGCTATTTTGGCGGCCGGGTCGATGAGATCATCCTATGGCTTATCAATGTGATCTGGAGCATCCCGACCCTGCTTTTCGTCTTCGCTATCATGCTGCTGCTTGGCAAGGGCTTCTGGCAAGTGTTCATCGCGATCGGCCTGACCCTCTGGGTTAATGTGGCCCGCATCGTGAGAGGCCAGGTGCTGGCAATAAGAGAACGCGAATTTGTGGAAGCAGCCAAAGCGCTGGGTTATTCCCATTCCCGTATCCTGTTCCGGCATATCCTGCCCAATGTAATGGGCCCGGTATGGGTAGTGGCCGCATCCAATTTCGCCTCCGCTATCGTGATCGAAGCAGGTTTGAGCTTCCTCGGGGTGGGGGTGCAGCCGCCGCAACCAAGCTGGGGCTTGATGATAAAAGAAAACTACAATTTTATTATAACCCATAATCCCATGCTGGCGCTCGCGCCGGGATTGGCGATCATGCTGCTGGTGCTGGCTTTCAATCTTATCGGGAATTCCCTGCGGGATATTCTGAACGTCCGCGTATAGGAACCTGTCACCCGACGCCGTTCCGTCCGATAATCCGGCAATCCCACAGTCATTCCTTAAATACCTGAACATTCCGGTCAAAACTTTCATCCAGGCTGATAAATGTCTCCGTACGCTCGATCCCCTTTATCTTCTGCAATTCATCATGCAGGACATAGCGAAGCTGGTTGATATCCTTACAAACGATCTCGGCAAACATACTGTAATTGCCAGTCGTGTAATTGAGCCGGATAATCTCAGGGATCTTGAATAGCTCCCGCGCAACACTATCATACAAAGAGCTTTTCTCAAGGTAGATGCCGATAAAAGCAATCACATCATACCCAAGTTGTTTAAGATCTACGTGCAATTTTGTACCTTTAACAACAGACAGCTCCTGCAGCTTTTTGATCCGTACATGAATCGTGCCTCCCGAAACAAACAGCTTCTTTCCCAATTCAGCATAGGAAATCTCTGCATTATCCATCATTTCATGGATAATCTGCAGATCCAATTTGTCGAGATTCAATTTTCCGGCCATCTTGAAAGGGGTTTTTAGAATTTATCTACAATAATAGGTAAATATTTGAATAATATTTAAAATAAAAAAATATTTGTTTAAAAATTGCAAAGATTTTGCCCAAATCATTAATTTTGCTTCAACAAGCTCGATCGGATCAGAGATTGGCCCGATCAGGAAATTGTAAGAATGTGGAGTGATGAAACTTGGCAGACATGCCCCCTTGTCTCGGGGGTGGGGATCCGGGATAAACATAGTGTAATGCCGAACCCGACCACAATCGGGTCCGACTGGGGTTGACCACCGCACATTGCGCTACTGCTAACCGCCCCGTGGAGGTTCGAATCCTTCCTCTACAGCAGATCATGTACAGGCCCCGCCAAAAGCGGGGTTTTTTGTGTCTTAATCCGAGGCAAAAGCCCTCGCCGCTAAAGGTGTCGATCCCGCGTTTCCCAAAAGAATGTTCTTGTGCTGATCGCAACAACCGCATCAGTACTGATTTCGCTTGGGATCGGCCAACTCTTGTTCGACACGATCAGGTGACCTTTAATTCAATTTTGGTTAATTTTGCCCCTTATGGGACAAAAGAAACTCATCCGCTTCGAAGCCATAAAATCCTTCCCCAACGTGCTCCAATACCCCGAAGGAATGGCCGGGAATTGGCAAGCCTTTTTCAAAAACGACCATCCCCTGACCCTCGAACTCGCCTGCGGAAAAGGAGAATATACGGTCGCCCTCGCCAAAATGCACCCCGACCGCAATTTCCTCGGCGTCGACCTGAAAGGCAATCGCCTCTACATCGGCGCAAAAACCTGTCTGGAAGAAAACATCCCCAACGCTGCCTTTCTGCGCACCCACATCGATAAACTTCCCGACTATTTCGAAAAAGATGAAGCCGGGGAGATCTGGCTGACTTTCCCCGATCCGCAGCTCAGAAAATCCCGGGCTACACGCAGACTGACCCATCCAAAATTCATCCGGCTCTATCAGCAGATCCTCCGGCCCGGAGGTCATATCCACCTCAAAACGGATTCCCCTGTATTATATCAATTCACCAAATGGGTCGCCGAAATGTATCACCTGACTATCCTCGAAGACATCCCCGATATCCACGCCGGGCCTATGAAAGAAGAGCTAAAGATCATGACCCACTATGAAAGCCTCGATATCGCCCAAAGTAAACGCATTCATTACCTCTGCTTTACTATTCCCGATACACCGCTTCCTTTCCGCGACCACCAACTCCTGGAGAGAGTCAAACACGACGAACCCACCCCGCCTCCCCGACCCGTCCGGCCGCCTCGAATAAAAGCCAAAACCACCCATGAATCAATTGATTGAAGACATCGACTTCTACTACAACGAAGACGGCCTGATGGTCCTCACCGAAAAATTCCATCTTGACCGCGGTTACTGCTGCGGCAACGGCTGCCGCCACTGCCCCTATGACTACGACCGGGTTCCCGAACCCCGCCGGTCCGAGCTGCGAACCCAACGCCCGCCGGAACGCCGGGCCCAGTAGCTGCAATAACGGCGACGTCAGTAATATGGGCTGATCATAATGTATACCACCACCCCGCTCACCGCTACATACAACCACATCGGCCACGTGATCCTCGCCAGCCGGCGATGCTGCGGAAAACGCCGCTGATACGCGCGCTGCAACGTGAATAATACAAACGGGATAATAACGCCCGATAATAGAATATGAGAGGAAAGAATAAAGTAATACACATACCGGAGGAAACCCGCCTGCTGCTTCTCCGAATCACTCAATACCCCGTCATGGTTGAGGTCCCCAAATCGCGTCGAAGGATTTGACGCATGATAGATAACGTAAGAGACGAGAAAGATCGTGCTTAATACCACCGCTGCCCAATTCGCCCGGCGATGAGCCTTTACCTGCCCATGCCGGATAAAATATAGGCTCGCCAGCAGGAGGATCGCGGTGCTGGAATTCAGGACCGCATGAAATAACGGCAATGACTTGGTATTGAACCCAAAATCGACTTTCGCTTGCGGCACCAGGATCAGAAACGCCACCGCGGCCGGGATGGCAACAGACACAATAATGATGGCCTTATTAAAATTTCGCTGTACGCCCGCGGGCGCTAATTGTTCCCCCATATTGGTAAATTAACTTGGCAGCTCCCTCCTCGCCCTCCGGCTGAAATATACTACCCCCGCTACCGTTCCAAGCAATATCAGGACAATCGGGATGCGCAGCGGCCGGAGCTCATCGAAGACAGTAGACCTGCGGTTCTTATCCTTCTCGAGCATAATAAAGACCATATCGTTACTCAGCCTCTTGAGCGCATTCGTATCGGTGCCGTGATAGTAACCGCGAATGACCCGGTCCTTATCAAGTAAGGCGATATAGTCGGTATGAACAAAATTGGAGTCGACGCTGACACTGTCCTGCAAACCTAACTTCAACTCATGCAGCGCAAAATCGTAGATCGTCTTCTTGGGCCCCGTCAGCATCCACCACAGATCCGAATTTACCCCATACCGATCGGCATATCTCCGCAGGACCGGAGCCGAATCGTGCACCGGATCAACCGTCAGGGACAGGAATTGAACAAAATTCGTATCGGCACCGGCGGCCTGTTTGGACTTTTCTGAAAGTTTGAGCGCATCTTGCAGGTGATGCATATTGTGAGTAAGAATGGGGCAGATGCTCGCACAGTGAGTGAAGAAAAAGTCGATCAGTATCACCTTTCCCCGCAGCGAATCCAGCGTGACCGTGTCCCCAAGCTGATTTACAAGCCTGATATTGGCCACCCGGTGCCAAACCGTGTCCGTGACTTCCTTGCCATCCCTGATCCGGGTAACGACAGAATCGGCGAAATAACGTGGCGGCATAGCCACCCCGTAAGTCTTCGCGATCCCATAAAACACCAGCGGTATCACCACCGCAATACATATAGCCAACCACGCTTTCTTACTCACGACATATTGCATTTAACAAACCTATTCCGGCTTCCCTGGCTTTTCCGCGGGGACCTCTTTCGGCGCCTGCACCTTCTCCGCATAATGCCGGTCATACCGGTTGCGCAGCTGATTGTACGATGCCCCATCCCACAGAAAAGCGATGATGAACCAGATAAAAAGACACGCCGGTACCGCAATCGTCATGATCATATTCTTGATCTCGTGACGCAAATGCATGAACTCGGCAATAATATAAAATGCCTTGGCACAAGTGAGGATCAGATATATCCCATTAAGCACATATTTCGACGGCCACTCAGTCTTCATGTGGATCGTCGCCAGAGTCAGCTCGACAAGTGTGATTCCCAGAAGGATCCAGAAAGTGCGCCAGATGGGCTTAGTGTCGAAAGAACTATGAGCGCTATCGTGGCCTGTCGTTTCAATACTTGACATATACATATTTTTATTTTGGTGGGCCGGCCTCCGGCCGGCCAAAATGTTTTTACAGCAAATAGAAACAAGTGAATACGAATACCCAAACCAGATCCACAAAGTGCCAGTACAGCCCCGCTTTCTCGATCATGAGGTAATGCCCCCTTCGGACAAAGTCACCCCGCAGGTTCTTGATCAACATAATTACATTGATGACCACCCCGGAAAAGACGTGGAATCCGTGGAATCCCGTGATCGTAAAAAAGAAATTCGTAAAATTCGTCGTCGCCTTTGTACCATCGGCATTATGGAACGGATTCACGCCCCACCACGCGCCTTCATCAACCCGGAGATGCGTCCACTCCCAGGCCTGACAGCTTAGAAAGGCCAGTCCGCCCAGGATCGTCAGGATCATGTAGAAGGTCACTTTCTTTTGATCGCCATTATGCCCGGCCGCCACAGCCAACACCATCGTCACCGAGCTCATGATCAATATAAAGGTCATCAGGCTCACGAACACCAGCGGCAGATTGGTCTCCCCAAAACCCGGAAACGCTCTGAAGACTTCGTTCGGGTTCGGCCAGCCATTGGTGGCAAACCGGATCGATCCGTAAGAGATCAGAAAAGCGCCGAAGGTGAAGCTATCGCTCATCAGGAAATACCACATCATCAACTTCCCATACTCCACATTGAAGGGGCTTTTGCCGCCACTCCACCATTTCTGTCCTGCTGGTACCGCTTGTGCCATATTCTTATATTATTTATTTTACCACGATAAAAAAAATCAACAGATAAATCCACAACAGATCGACAAAATGCCAATAGGTAGCTATCAACTCTACCGGAACGCTGTTATAGCTCCTGACCTTCGACACAAATGCCCTTGCCAGCATGGCCAGTAACGCAATCACCCCGCCCAGCACATGGGCCACATGCAACCCTGCAATGACGTACAGGAATTGCCCGGCGCCCGACCCCTTGAAAGTGATCCCCGAGTGCCAGATCTCCCGGAACCCGGTCCACTGCAATAACATGAACAGGATGCCCAATATCGCCGTCACCGTGAGCATATTGCGATAGCGCAGCATTTCCCGCTCCTTGAAAGATCTTAACGCGATCTGTATCGTCAGACTACTCAGCAGTATCGTCGCCGTCGAATACCAGAAAGCCCTCGGGATCGAAAAGGTCGTCCAACCCGCCGCATCTCTCTTGACCACATATGCACTCGTCAATCCTGCAAACATCATGATAATGCTCGCCAACGCCACCCATAACGTGAATTTATGAGGATGTATTTTCTTTCTCTGTTCGTTCACCGCTTCCATAGTTTTCTTGACTTCAGGTCTTTGTCGCCAGCAGACTCAACAAAACCACCGGCAAATATACATAGCTGCTGAACATCACCCGCCTCGCCGCCTTGACCGTCATCTCCCTGTACAGCCGCACACATTGCAACACCATAAAAAGATTCGCCACCAACACAATGATCGCCCCTACCCCGGAACACATCCCCGTGAGCCAGGGCAGAACGCCAACCGGCATCAGCAACAGGGAATAGATGATCGACTGGATCGCCGAATACTTTGTCGGCCCTTCCGTCGACGGCAACAGCTTGAACCCGGCAGCCGCATAATCCTTGTGCGCAATCCACGCGATCGCCCAGAAGTGCGGGAACTGCCAGAAGAACTGTATCCCGAACAGGATCCAGCCGCCGGCACTAAGATCGTCATTTCCCGCCGCCCAGCCGATCAGACAAGGCAGACTTCCCGGTATCGCCCCGACCAGCACGGAGATCGCACTGACCTTTTTCAGCGGCGTATAAATAAAGGCATAAACGAAAAGACTGAATGCCGCCAGACCAGCCGCAAGCCAGTTGAAATGCGACAGGATCAAGACCCCGCCTACACCGGCCACCACCGCAAACGTCCATGCCTCCTCCGTACTCATTCTCCCGGCGGCAACAGGCCGCCCCGCCGTCCGCTTCATCAGCGCATCGGTATCCTTCTCAACGATCTGGTTTATGGCATTCGCGCTCCCCGTTACCAGCATCCCGCCAATAAAGAAGAGCCCTATCGCCGCCCAGTCATACTCCTTCACTTTCGGCGCCAGCAAATAGCTGATCAGGGAGGAAAACACCACCATGAAGCTGAGGTTGAACTTGATCAGCAGCTTATAATCCTGCAGTTTGCCGGCAAATTTTAAAGAACTTGATTGCTTCACAGTATGTTTTATATCAATGCTGGCTCTCATTCCCACCCAGCGGCTCCGTCTGCGGAATGAACTCCCTCCCATCCTTCGCATAATCATAAGGCCAGCGATGAACTTCCGGGATCTCCCCGGGCCAGTTGCCATGCCCCGGCCGGATCGGCGCCGTCCATTCCAGCGTTGTGGAACCCCATGGGTTCCTGGACATCACCCGCCGCCCCTTGAAAATGGAGTAAATGAAATTGAACACAAACAGCAGCTGTACGGCGTACGTGATCATCGCTACTGTCGAAATGAACCGGTTAAGATCCCCGAACTGGTTAAATGACAGCCAGCTGCGATAATCCAAATACCGACGCGGAAGCCCTGCCAACCCTTCGTAGTGCATCGGCCAGAAGATCAGGTAAGCCCCCACGAACGTAATCCAAAAGTGGATGTACGCCAGGGTATTGTTCATATACCGCCCATACATTTTCGGGAACCAGTGATAGATCCCCGCAAACATTCCTAAGATCCCGGATACCCCCATCACAATGTGGAAGTGCGCGACCACAAACATCGTATCATGCAGCTGGATATCCAGCGTGGAGTTACCAAGGAAGATCCCGGTCAAGCCCCCGGAAATAAAAGTGCTGACAAATCCGATCGCGAAGAGCATCGCCGGCGTGAACCGGATATTGCCCCGCCAAAGCGTCGTCAGCCAGTTGAATACCTTGATGGCAGATGGCACCGCGATCAGCAGAGTCAGCAATACGAATACCGAACCCAGGAACGGATTCAATCCCGTCACGAACATATGATGGGCCCAGACCAGGAAGGCCAGGATCGTGATCGCGAACAACGACCCGACCATTGCCATATAGCCAAAGATGGGCTTACGTGAGTTAACGGCCAATACCTCGGATACCAGCCCCATCGCCGGCAGGATAATGATATAGACCTCGGGGTGACCAAGGAACCAGAACAAGTGCTGGTACAGGATCGCACTGCCGCCTTCATTGGGAAGGGCCTTGCCGGTCTCCGTCAGGAAAATATCGGAAAGATAGAAGCTGGTCCCGGCATGCCGGTCGAACAACAGCAAGATGAGACCGGACAACAATACCGGGAAGGACAGAACGCCCAGGATAGCAGTGAATAAAATGGCCCAGATCGTCAACGGAAGCCTCGTCATGCTCATCCCCTTCGTCCGTAAATTCAGTATCGTTGAAATATAGTTGAGACCGCCCAGCAGCGAGGAGACCACAAATAGGGCCATCGAGATACACCACAGGTCCATCCCCCCTTTCGATCCCTCCGACGCATCACCCAACGCACTCAATGGGGGATAGGAGGTCCAGCCACCCGCAGCGGGTCCCGAGCCGATAAAAAGCGACGTAAGCATCACGACGCTCGCCGCCAGAAAGAACCAGTATGACAGCATATTCAGGAACGGAGAAGCCATATCCCGCGCGCCGCATTGCAGCGGAATGAGGAAATTGGCAAAAGTTCCGCTCAATCCGCCCGTCAACACGAAAAAGACCAGGATGGTGCCGTGCATCGTCACCAGCGCATAGTAAAATTCAGGCTGGATCTGCCCGTCCTTCGCCCATTTGCTGCCGAAGATGTCCGTCAGGATCTGAAAATGCGAATCCGGATAACCGAGCTGCAACCGGAACAAGACCGACATCAGCCCACCTACGACCGCCCAAAACATCCCCGTCATCAGGAATTGCTTGGAGATCATCTTATGATCCTGGCTGAAAACATATTTGGTAATAAATGTTTCATGGTGAGGATGCACGTCATGCTCGTCGAAATGCACATCATGGCTGGTCTCTGTTACCGGATGTATTGCTGCTTCGTTACTCATCATAAAGATTTTATTAATTCTTTTCAGCGACAGCAGGGGATTTACCAGCCATCACCTGATCATAATTGGATTTTTGCCCGGCCAGCCAGAGCACATATTGCTCATGGGTCACCACATGGATGACGCCACGCATCGTATAATGGCCCCGCCCGCACATCTGGTCGCAGGAGATCTCATAATCAAAATCCGGCTTGCCCAGCTTCTTACGCATTTCCTCCGTTGTGAACTTCGGTTCGAACCACAGCGTCGTCGGCGTTCCGGGCACCGCATCCATCTTTTGCCGGAAATACACCAGACCGACATCATGGATCACGTCCCGGGAATTGATGATCAGCTTAACCGGCTTGTGAACTTCGATATACATATCCCCCGTGACGACGTCGTCATGCGTATAAGGATCGTCCCAGATCAACCCCAGCTGGTTATTGGCCCCGTCATCGATATTCTGATAGTATTTCTTTCCGAACACATGGTCCTTACCCGGATAACGGAAGATCCAGCCGAACTGCTTGCCGGTCACCTCGATCTGATTGGCATCCGCCGGCGCTTCACCCGTGATCCGAAACCAGTAGAAGAGCCCAAAACCGACCAGCACCGTCAGAAAGATCGCAGGCACCACCGTCCAGATGACCTCCAGCTTGTTGCTGTGGGGAAAATACTCCGCTTTCCTTTTGTCCGAATACTGGTATTTGTAGGCAAACCAAAACAGCAGGATCTGCGTGATCACGAAGACGACGCCGGTGACGCCGATCGTGATATACATCATTGTATCGATCTGCTCCCCATGCACCGAGGCGGATTCTCCAAGGATCTTCCCCCGGAACAGCTCGTTGCACCAATAGACCCCGATCAGCCCCAGCACGAGAAAAACGATCATCAGGAAACCGTTGACCTTGTTATTCGCCTCGAAATTCTTCTTTTCCCCTTTCAATACGCCCACATATTCACTGGCCTTGGCGATCTGAAAGGTGATCAGGAAGCCAAATAACAGGATCAATAAAAGGAAAAACGTAGACATGGTATATAAAGAGTTTTAAGTATGATGGATAATACTTTCTTTTAAAAAAGGATGATTTTTTGCCAGTAGGGGGAATTTGCTCAACACCCTCGCCGTCTGCCACATGATCACCCCGACAAAGCCCAGGGCAATGCCGAAATCGAACAAGCCCATCATCACGTGGTCAGGATCGACCTTTGGGAATACCATCTGGTAAAAATCCAGCCAGTGTCCAAAGATCAAAAGTACGGACATAAAAGTTACCGTGCCCCAGTTCCGCTTGGACCCCCGTTTCATATAGATCAGCAGCGGAGCCAGGAAGTTGATTATAAAATTCAAATAAAAAATGCCCGCATACGCCCCGTCAAACCGCGGTTTGAAATAGACCGTCTCCTCCGAAATATTGGCGTACCAGATGAGCATGAATTGGTCGAACCAGAGATAACACCAGAAGATCGAAAAGGCGAATTGATACTTGCCCATATCGTGCAGATGCTCCTCATTTACATATTCGAGATAGCCTTGATTCTTAAGATAAATAATAAAAAGCGTCATCAGCGCGATCCCGGAAACCCAGGTGCTGCCAAACGTATACCAGCTGTACATCGTTGAGAACCAGTGCGCATTCAGGCTCATCAGCCAAAGCCAGGGAACTACGGACATAACAGTCAACGCAAACCAGACAATATAGATTGCCGCCCATACCGTATTGGTGAAAATATACCGCTTTCCCTCTTCCACAGTCAGTCTGGTGTCGTCGATCGACCGGGAAAGACTACGAAGCTTCATGCCCAGCAAGGTCCAGAGCCCGATAGTCAGAATGGTATAGAAGGTAAAGAACGTAGGGTTAAGAAAACCGGATTTCCCCTTCAAGTCCGCACTTTTGGCAACCGCATCCTTGTCCACCCACTCATAAAGCGCCGAATGTCCACCCCAGACCAGGCACATGAGGATAACAAAACAAATAATCCCGATGGGCGTCACACAGGCAGAGATAGCTTCCGTCAGTCTGCGAAAAGCCATCACCCAGCCGGCCATCGCGAGGCTATGCGCTGCAAAAAAGAACAAAGCCGCATTCACGATCAGCAGAAAGTACACGCTGTTCTGTAATAGCGCAGCCCAGAAGCGGGTGCCGCTGGGGTTATTTCCACCACCGTAAACGATAAACCCAATGATTAGCGAAAGTACACCCACGGTCATCAGCCCCAGGGACCACTGCTTATACCGGGTGGGCGTTTGAAAATGTTCCTTAATGTGAGATATAGTGGACATTCGGAATGATTTATTGAATTCTGTAATCCTTTACTTTTTTGCTGCCGTCGAATCTGCATGGCCAGCCGCCGCACTACCGCCGCCCGCCGCTGTTGTCCCGCTGCCCGCTGCTGTTGCCTGCCTGGGCTTCGACTGCTTCGATTTGATATAGGCAATCACCATCCAGCGCTGCTCCGTATTGAGCTGTGAGGCGTAGCTTCCCATCTTGTTCTTCCCATAAGTGACCGAGTAGAACATCTGCCCCTCCGGCATGCCTACATACTGGGCGCCTGATGCCAGGTTGGCCGGCGCAACCGGGAATGGCCCGTCACCACCCTTATATAGCGGACCATTGCCATCCAGCTTGGGTCCGTGACAAATGCCGCAATTCACCAGGTACAGCCGCTCGGCCTCCACCGTATCCATCGAAGTCAACGGATTTTTGACTTCCCGGGCAGCATGATAGTTCACTGAATCACTCGCGACAGAATCCTTCCTGATCAGGAAGGGTAGGAGCTCCCCACGCTTAATCGTGCCCTCTACGGGAGTGTTGCTGAAATGAATGCCCTTGCCGAGCAGTTCCTTCTTCAACTCGTCCGTCGTGGCATAAGTCTCATAAGCCCGGCTGTAAGCCATATCCGGCATATAGACCCTTCCCGGATCCCGCTGCACATCACTGCAACTGACAGCCAACGTCACCGCAACAATGATCAGCGTGGAAATATATACTTTCTTCATACTAATGCAGTTCCTTTGTGTTCGAATGGGGTTTTATCTTTATCGTAACGGCCCAGCCACCAGCCGGTTTCCGCAGTCTGTGTATTTATCCCGGTCGCACCCACGCTCGTCAGAAAGTCGATCACCGCCGCCTCATTCGTCTTGTCCGTCAGCTCGATCACCATCGTGAACTGATCGTCCGTAGACCGCAGATTGAAATGATGCTTCCGCACAAAGGGCGCCATCTGGCAGATATAGCAGAAGGTCAGTACCATCCCAACGGCCGAGAACAACACCGTCAGCTCGAAGACAATGGGTATCCAGGCCGGCAGATCGAAATGCGATTTACCGCCGAAATTGATCGGCCAGTCACTGTTGAAGATCCACCCGATCCCACCGACAGCCGTCGTTGTCCCGGTAATGCCATAAATAAAACCCGCCGTATGCAGACTAGTCTCCCGCAGCCCCATCGCATGATCCAACCCGTGGATCGGCATCGGCGTATAGACATCATGGATCTTATAACCCGCCGAACGCACCTTCTTTATGGCCGGGAAAAGGACCTGCTCATCTGTAAAAATGCCGACAACAAATTTTTTAACTGACATACTTATACTCTTTTAGAATCCTAGTGGTCGCGATGCAGATATTCTCCCGCAAATTCTTCCGCTGTTTCCTGCTCCTCATGACCCATCTTCACCTTGAACACATTGCCCGATTTTTTCAGGATATGCTTGATCTCGGCAATCGCGATCACCGGGAAGAACTTCGAGAACAGGAAATAACAGGTAAAGAACAACCCGAACGTCCCGACATAGAACCCGACCTCCCAGATCGACGGGCGGTAATACGTAGCCCAGCTACTGGGTATATAGTCGCGGTAGATGGAAAGCACGATAATGACGAACCGTTCGAACCACATCCCGATATTCACGATAATGGACATAAAGAACGTCACCGTGATGTTTCGGCGCATCTTTCGGAACCAGAAGATCTGCGGCGACAATACGTTACAACCCATCATCAGGTAGTACGCCCACCCGTAAGGACTGAATACATTGACCCGGTTTTGCATGAACGCCCAGTACTCAAACTTATTCATACTGTACCAGGCCACAAAAAGCTCGGTCAGGTAGGCAATCCCTACGATCGACCCCGTAAGCACAATAACCTTATTCATTACCTCGATATGCTCGATGGTGATGTATTCTTCTAACTTGAGCACTTTCCGGGTTACCAGCAGGAGGGTCTGCACCATCGCAAACCCCGAGAAAATGGCGCCAGCCACGAAATAGGGAGGAAAGATCGTGGTGTGCCAGCCGGGGATTACCGAAGTGGCGAAGTCAAAAGACACGATCGTATGTACCGAAAGCACCAGCGGAGTACTCAACCCGGCCAACACAAGCGCCAGGGCCTCATGACGCTGCCAGTGCTTCACCGAACCCGTCCAGCCGAATGACAGCATCCCATACATAAATTTCCGCCACTTTAGTTTAGCGCGGTCCCGGACCGTGGCCAGATCAGGCAAAAGACCCGTATACCAGAATAAAAGCGATACCGTGAAATACGTCGAGATGGCAAATACGTCCCAGAGCAGCGGAGAGTTGAAGTTCGGCCAGAGCGGACCCCGCGAATTGGGGTAAGGCGCAATAAAGAAGCATAACCAAACCCGACCCATATGCCAGATGGGGAACTGACCCGCACACATCACCGCAAAAATCGTCATCGCTTCCGCCGCCCGGTTCACCCCCGTACGCCAACCCTGACGAAAGAGCAAAAGGATCGCGGAGATCAGCGTCCCGGCATGACCGATACCCACCCACCAGACGAAGTTGGTGATATCCCAGCCCCAGCCAACCGTTCGGTGAAGGTTCCACTGGCCGACGCCGTAGATCACCTGCATCGTCACCGAATAGATGCCGAAAATAAGACAGGCCACAGACACCAGGAACCCGATCCACCAGGCCCTGCTTGGACTGGCCTCAATAGGGCGGACAAGATCCTCCGTCACCTGGTGGTAATCTTTCTGCCCCTCTATCAGCCCGGGCCTAACCTGTGATTCATACGCTAATAATGCCATAGTATGTTGCGCTTTTAGCTATTATTTTTATTCGTTGACTCCTTTAGTTTTACTTCCTACACCTCGCCTTGATCCGGACCCCAGGCCGCATCCGAATGACGGACCTTCGCCAGATAGTTGAGGTTCGGCAGTACGTGCAACTCCTCCAGACCATAGAATACGCGCTGCGCATGATCCGCCCGCGTCTTGCTGATCAGACTGTCCCTGGAATTCGCATTGCCGAATACGATCGCATTCGTCGGGCAAGCCTGCGCACAGGCGGTCGTAGCATCGGAGTCGCTGAGAACGCGGTTCTCCCGCTTGGCCTTCAGCTTGCCTTCCTGCAACCGCTGCACACAGAAAGAGCATTTCTCCATGACCCCGCGGCTGCGGACCACCACATCGGGGTTGAGCACCATCCGCGTCAGGTCGTCATTCATCTGGAATACCACCGGATCCAACTTGCCTACCGTCTTCTGATCCTGGTTATTCGGGAAGCTGTCGGCGCCCGTATAATCGGCCCAGTTGAACCGCCGGATCTTGAACGGACAGTTGTTGGCGCAGTAGCGGGTACCAATGCAACGGTTATAGGCCATCTGGTTAAGCCCCTCCGTGCTATGGTTCGTCGCATTGACGGGACAAACGTTCTCACAGGGCGCATTGTCACAATGCTGGCAAAGCATCGGCTGAAAGGTGACCTGGATATCATCCGGGTTGTCGAGATTGTGACGGTCTGCCGCCGAATAATACCGATCGATCCGGATCCAGTGCATATCGTGATAACGCAGCACTTCATCCTTTCCAACCACCGGCACATTGTTCTCTGCATGACAGGCGACTACACAGGCAGCACAGCCGATACAGGAATTCAGGTCTATCGACATGCCCCATTTGATCCCCGGTTTATCATATACCGGATACAACGTACCCTGTTTTTCGAAGTTCTCGAGACCCCCGAACGGCTTGAGCTCCTTATCCCGGTCCGCCATGATGCCATCCGGCTCCTTCCTGAACTCTTCCAATGTGACTTCCTTGACCACCTCCGTACGCCCTTCGTAGGATGTATGGGTCTGCATCTGCGCTACCTTGTAAGTTGTCTTCGTATCGTTGAAGTTGGCGCCCGTAGCAAACCAATCCACCGTCGTACCGTTATACGTCATTAACGGGAACGCATTCTTTCCGGCGCCCGCCGCAGCCTGCCCGATGTAATTGGCCGTATTGTCAGGAATGGCGCTCTGATGCCCGTAACCGACGGCAATCCCGATCACTTCATTATGCGTGCCGGGAAGGATCAGCGCGGGAAGGTCCATCTCCTTTCCGTTCACCGCAACCTTGATCACATTTCGGTCGGGGAACACTTCGTACGCATCTGCCTGACGGCGATCCCCGAGGTCAATGTGAAAAATATCCTTGGCTGCCTTGGGCGAGATCACGGCATAGTTGTCCCAGTCGGCTTTTGAAATGGGATCAGGCAGCTCGAGCAGCCAGGGATTGTTCCCCTGATTGCCAACACCCATGCAAACGCTCTGGTAAAGTACCACCTCGAACGGACCGGCACTCTTGACCGAAGCCAGCGCCGTCGCAGCTTCCGCTACCTTTGCTGCATTGAAGGTTGCACCGCCGGTTCCGCCCGCATTGCCTGCCGCCCCACTGGTCGCAGCCGGCTCGATCACTCCATCCTGAAGCGCCTTCTCATATGCCTCTACACTTCCCAGCTTGTTTGTCCAGTATTGTTTGAAAAACGCTTCGTAATTAACACCGCTCCCGCTCAACTTCAACAGCGAATCCTCAAATGGCCGCGTCTTGAACAAGGGCGCGATAGTCGGCTGCAGGAAGCTGTAATATCCCGGCCTGGGTTCCGCATCACCCCAGCTTTCCAGGAAGTGCGGCGCGGGCAGGACGAACTTACAAAGCTCGGTGGTCTCATCCAGCCGGTCATTGAAAGAAACCGTCGTCTTCACCTTCCCAAGCCCACTTTTAAACTTCTCGGCATCATAATACGTGTATATCGGGTTGACGCCATAGATGAGCAGGGAACCGACCTTGCCGTCATTCATGTCGGCCACCAGGCTGTTGAGATCACTGTCGATACCCTGGCGTACCTGCACCGGGGAGGTCATGTCAACCGTTACCCCATTCGCGCCGATCGCTTCGTTGATCGCATTGACGATGACCTGGACATGCATATTATTGCTGCCGCTGACGACAAGGGCCTTGCCTTTGTTGTCCATCAGCTCCTTTGCCGCCTTCTTTACCCCGGCTTTTACCGTCCCGCTGAGCGCGGGCGCCGTAACAGCACCGCCAAGCTCGGCCAGCAACGCCAATGCAACCGCCCCGGCCTCGGAGGGCTTGTGGGTATACCGGTGATCGGCATTGGCACCCGTGAGCGAAACAATGCTTTCGAACTGATAATGCTTGCTCATCCGCGGGTTCTTCTCGTCGAACTTGCGGTTCTGAACATATTGATGTGCGAACTCGACCGGCGTTAGCCAGGTCCCGAGGAAATCCGCACCCAGACTGACGATCACATCGGCCTTATCGAACCGGTAGGACGGGATGGCACGCTTGCCATAAGAAGCTTCGGCGCCAAGCAGCAGGCCGCTGTAGGAGTCGGCATCATACTGGACATGCTTGCTGCCGGGATATTTTGCGAGGAATTCGGTGATGATCTGTTTGGTCGTGGGAGAAGTCAGCGTACCGGTGAGCAGAACGACCGGACCCGCGCCCACGGCCAGGGCCCCCGATACCATTTTGTCAAACGCTTCGAATGTCGTGACCTCCTTGGGGTTGCCATCGACCATCTGCACGGGATAGCGAAGCCGGCCTGTATCGTACAGATCGAGCACCGCAGCCTGCACCCGGGCCGAAGTTCCGCCACCTGTCAGGGAAGACAACGTATTTCCCTCTAACTTAATCGGCCGGCCGTCCCGGACTTTCGCGACGAGGGAGATCACATCTCCGCCGTTGGTGTATGTAGTGGCATAATAATCGGCTACCCCCGGGATCATATTTTCAGGCTTGTTGACATAAGGGACAACATGCCGGACAGGCATCTCGCAGCTTGCAGCCAGCGTGGCGGCCGCCGTACTAAAGCCCAGATATTTCAGAAAATCCCTTCGGGGATGCTTGGCGTCGAGCAAACCTTTTCCATCCAGCCCTTCCAGCGGCAGGCTTTCCTGAAACTCATCTCCCGTCGCCTTCCGATACGCTTCACTGTTATTACGCTCACCGAAACTTTGCCAATGTTTTTTGTCGCTCATATTGGAGAAGTTAAACCCCTTGTCCCCGGATCACCTCCGGCCGGCCAGGGGCTTGAATTTTACATTATTTATAAGTTGTCTTCCAAATCAATTTGCTTTCTCCGCGGGATGTCTTTCGCCTTGATCGCGGCAGTGCCGCGGAGGTGGGATTAATAGTGGCATTTCTGGCATTCGGTCCCGCCAATGTCTTTGACGGTGATGCTGTCTTTTCCTCCGCTCTCGGCGCCATTCTTCAGATCCTGATGGAAATGCTCATAAATGCTATAGAACTTGTTGCCGTTCGAGCCGGTGGAATCCGGGAAGTCGACCTTCGTCGTACGGTGGCAGTTGATACACCAGCCCATGCTCAAAGGCGCGAATTGATGGACCTCATCCATCTGCTGGATCGGACCATGACAAGTCTGACATTGCACCTTACCGGCTGCGGTGTGCTGGGCATGGCTGAAGAAAACGTGGTCGGGAAGATTGTGGATCTTTATCCATTCAACCGGCGTGGCCTGCTCCGGATGGTAGATGCCCGCCTTGGGATCATAACCAACGTGAGCATATAATTTTTGAATTTCGGCCGTTCCATCTACCTCACTGCCATCCTCCCGATAGAGTTTCGGACCCTTTGTATATTCATTAATGGCGGCATGACAGTTCATACATACATTCAGCGGCGGCACGGTCGCATGCTTGCTGGCCAGGGCATTGCTGTGACAATACAGACAACTGATCTGGTTGATGCCCGCATGCACCTTGTGGGAATAAAAGATGGGCTGGACCGGTTGATACCCTTGCTGACGACCCAGACCAATGGCGCCCTCGGAAAGATAATAACCGCCGATCAGGAAGACGATCAGGACGGCAACGGAGATATAGACCTTATTGCGGTAGAAGGGCACTGGCTCATGCGCAGGGATACCTTCCTTGTCATCGGAGAGTTTTCTCAGGCTGCTGTTAACCTGGAGCAGGACAAACATGATGATCGCCAGGATCAGCGTCAGGATACCATAAAGCAACGTATTGTCACTTTCGTTCCCATTTGGAACATTCGGGTTCTCCGGCCCCGGAGGAGGAGGCGCCTTATATGTTTCAACATAATTCAGGATCGCATCGATCTCAGGATTCGTCAGGCTCGGGAACTGGTTCATCGACGTCCGGTTGAACTTGACGAACAGGGCGTTGAAATATTTGTTACCCGAAGCCAGAACCGCCTGATTGTTATGGATCCAGGCATGAAGCAAGTTCGTATCCGGCACCCTGGAGGTTACCCCCTGCAAGGCCGGCCCTGTTACATCACGAAGGGGATTATGACACTGTGCGCAGTTCGCCTGAAACAACGCCTTACCATCCTGAGCAAATACATTATTATTATTACCAAATAGGACCAGAGCGGGAAGTAGAAGACTGGATATTAGCTTTTTGACTGTTCGCAACGGCTTGTCTGTTGGTCTTTGGTTAATCATATATACAATATGTCGTATAGATGTGGAAAAATCTCCCTGTTATCACGCCGAAGGCGGAGGCCTTCTGCATTAATAGGTTGCAAAAATAAGTCAGGATTTTAACAATCTATCAACAGGGTAAAAATTTTTTTTCCCGCATTGGACGTGGGTTTCAGCGATTTACGACAAATCGCGCTGACCTTCTGTCATAGTATTGTCATTGACCTCCCGGGCAAAATTTAGCGCATTGTTCGTCCGCCCTGCCGTAGTTTTGGGGCCATGAAAAAACTCGCTATTTTTTCTTCGGGCGCCGGCTCCAATGCCGCCCGCATCATCGAACACTTCCGCCACCATCCCGCCATCGCCGCCAGCCTCATCGTTTGCAATAACCCGGACGCAGGCGTGCTGAATATCGCCTCAGCCAATGATATCCCGGTATTACTGATCGAAAAAGAACCCTTTTTCCGCGGTTCTGCCTACGTCCCCGAACTCCGCTCCCGTGGCATCGATTTCCTCGTGCTGGCTGGTTTTTTGTGGAAAATACCGGCAAAACTCGTTGAGGCCTATCGGCACAGGATCGTCAATATCCACCCCGCCCTCCTGCCCGCTTACGGTGGTAAAGGGATGTATGGCCGGCATGTCCACGAAGCAGTCATCGCGGCGGGAGAAAAAGAAAGCGGGATCACTATCCACTACGTCGACGAACTCTACGACCACGGCCAGTCCATCTTTCAGGCAAAAGTAATAGTGGAACCGGACGATACCCCGGAAACCCTGGCCAAAAAAGTCCAATTCCTTGAACACCAGCATTTCCCCCGCGTGATCGAAGAGGCCGTCCTCCGACCGTGAAGCCATCGATTCGCTCGGGTTTTCTGTCAAATCATCGTTAAAAATGCCCCAGCTCCGACGCGTATATCCCTTTTTGGTAGTAATATCACAAAAATTAAGCGACTTGTCTTTCTTTACCCGCCGGCTGCCGCTGCTTATCGTTCTATCCTTGTCCATCGCTGCCGGTGGTCGCGCCTGGGGACAGGTAACCATCCACGGAACGGTTTTTAATATGTACCGGACCAGACCCCTCGACCGGGTGACCGTCATGAGCAGCTCCGGCCGCGGTACCGTAACCGACTCAACCGGCAGCTACGAAATCACTGTCCCATCCGACGATTCTATCTATTTCTCCTATCTGGGCCGCGCCACCGCGAAATATCCGGTTAAGGACATCAACACCCTCAATAGCTTCGATATCGCCCTGCACGTAGACCCTACTACACTGAAAGAAGTGAACGTCATGCCTCGGAGCTATCACATGGACTCACTCCAGAATCGAAAAGACTACGAAAAATATTTTGACTTCAAAAAGCCGAACCCCTTCACCCTTAGCGACGGCAGCGGCGGCCTTGGCATGGGCGCAGGCTTCGACCTCGATCAGATCATCCGCTATTTCCAGTTCGACCGGACAAAACGCTTGCTGGCCTTCCAGCGCCGCCTCGTCGAAGACGAACAGGATAAATTCATCGACCACCGGTTCAACCCCTCCATGGTGCTGAAAGTGACCCATCTCCAGGGTGACGCATTGGACAGCTTCATGGTGAAATACCGCCCTTCTTACTCTTTCTGCAAACGCGCGACAGACTACGACCTCCTCGAATACACAAAACTGGCTTTCACCGAATACCAGAACGATCGAAAGGAAAATCCTTAAAATCCCCGCGGAGCGGCTACCATTCTCCGCAGACAAAAGTTCCCGCTCCGCGGCTACCGCTCTCCGCGCCATAAAGGCGCGATCAGGCGCGAACAAAAAAAACCTCCCGGCCGGGAGGTCTTGCTCTAATCAGTTTTCCATAACCATTAAACCTTATCCTATTTGAACTAAAGTTAAGTATTGAAAAATCGAAAGTCAAGAATTGTGAACGAATGGTGCAAAACTTGATCCGAACACCCCCTAATCTTGATCCGAACACCCCTTAATGCTGATCCGAACATCCTTAATATTCCATCAAACGCCCCACCGCCTCTTCCAACCTCGCCTTCGCCAAAAAGTTATTTTCCAGCTGAATATTGAACGGAACCGGCGTATCCAGCGACGCACAACGGGACACCGGCGCATCCAGCAGATGGAAACAGTGTTCCCCAATCCAGGCCGCGACCTCCGCCCCGATCCCACCCGTTAGCGTATCCTCATGCAAAACCAATGCCTTCCCCGTTCGGGCAACGGAACCCCTGATCGACGTATAGTCCAAAGGCAGCAGTGTCCGCAAGTCCAGGATGTCAAAAGAATGCTCCGGATGGACGCGGGCATACTCCAATGCCCAATGGACTCCCGCTCCATAGGTAATAATGGAAATGTCTTCGCCCTCCTGAACCTGCTTCGCCTTGCCAATCGCCAACTCATAATACTCCTCCGGCACCGGACCGCTGATACTGCGATAAAGCGCCTTGTGTTCAAAATACATTACTGGATTGGGATCATGGATCGCCGCGATCAACAGCCCCTTGGCATCAAAAGGAGTGGACGGATATACCACCTTCAACCCCGGAGTATGCACGAACCAGGCCTCATTGCTCTGGGAATGGAACGGCCCCGCCCCAACCCCGGCTCCCGTGGGCATCCGGATGACCACATCCGCCGCCTGGCCCCACCGGTAATGGATCTTCGCCAGATTATTGACGATCTGATTGAATCCCGCAGTTGCAAAATCCGCAAATTGCATCTCCATCACACTCTTGTATCCCTCCAAACTTAACCCCAGCGCACAGCCTACAATCGCACTCTCACATAAAGGCGTATTCCGGACCCTAAGCTTGCCATACTTCTCCACCAACCCCTCGGTTATCTTGAACGCACCTCCATACTCCGCAATATCCTGCCCCATCAATATGAGATTGTCGTGATGCCACATCGCCTGGTCCAACCCTTCCTTTATCGCGTCGATCAGCCTCTTCTCCGGGACATTGGGCCCTCTCTCCTCCGGCTCCGCGCGGACAAACGGCGCCGGCGCATATACATCCGCGAGTTCCTCGTCGGGATCCGGAAGCATCGTTACCGGTTCCAACAACCCGCTGAGCTCCGATTCGATGTACTGAACGGTCTCCTGCCGGATCGTCTCGATCTCCACGGGACTTAGCACCTGCTGATCCTTTAACCAACTCTCGTAATTGGCCACAGGGTCTTTCTTTCCCCAATCCTCGATCAATTCCTTCGGGACGTATTTGACCCCGCTTGCCTCCTCATGACCCCGCATCCGAAAGGTCATGCATTCCACCAGGTAGGGCCGGTTATATTTTGCACAATATTTTCTAACTCCGCTGATCGTATCATATACCGACAGGATATTATTGCCGTCGATCCGGATACCCTCCATTCCATAACCCGCGGCCTTATAGACAAGGCTCTCGCCGCGATATTGCTCGGCGACCGGCGTACTTAACGCATACCCGTTGTTTTCGATCAGGAAGATCACCGGCAGGTCCCATACGGAAGCGACATTCAGTGCCTCATGGAAATCTCCTTCGCTGGTGCCGCCCTCCCCCGTGAAAACCAACGTCGCCTTGCCGCTATTCCGGAGCCTGGACGCCAACCCGATCCCATCGGCAACCCCAAGTTGCGGCCCCAGATGCGAGATCATCCCGCAGATCGCATGCTCCCGGCTGCCGAAATGGAAACTCCGCTCCCTGCCCTTGCTATAACCGTCAGGACTTCCCTGCCATTGCTGGAACAGCCTGGACAACGACATCCCCCGGCTGGTGAAGACACCCAAATTCCGATGCAGGGGTAATATCCATTCCTCCGCCTCCATCGCCAGGGTAGCCCCGACCGCTATGGCCTCCTGCCCGATCCCGCTAAACCACTTGCTGATCTTCCCCTGACGCAACAAGACCAACATCTTCTCCTCGATCATCCGGGGTAATAAAATGCTCTTGTATAGCCGAACAAGCTCTTCGTTGCTACAGTCTTTTCTGTCAAAATTCATACGATCTTTTCTTATCTTCTCTCTTCATCCCGCCTGGTGTCCTTATATAGAACGGAAGTCAGCAGCGACAGGAGCAAACTGAACAGTAGGGCCCAGCCGAACCCATCTACCCTGAACCCGCTCACCAGGTCGCCAGCCACCAGAACAATTATAGCATTGATAACGAAGAGGAAGAGACCAAAGGTAAGAATTGTGATCGGGAGTGTGAGGATAATCAGGATCGGCTTTAATATGAAATTAAGGACCGCAAGGACCAGCGAAAGCACGACCGCCGCCCAGAAATTGTGGAAATGAATACCCGGCAGAACGGCTGACAACGCAAACGCGACTACCGCCGTGAACAGAATACGAAGCACGAAATTCATGCCTTTATTTTGTCGACAATTTACGGGATTCCTACACCACAACCAACTCGAAGAATTCCGCCGGGTCCAGCCATTTCACCGCCAGTTCCCGCAGCTCCTCCGGCGTGATCGTCTTCACAATTCTGATCCCCTCCCGGAAATAATTTTCATCCAACCCATTCAACAGAATACTTTTCCACCGGCTGGCCACATGAAAAGGGCCGTCCAGATCGCCCAACACCGTCCCGATTGCGAAATTCCGGGCCATCTGAAGCTCCTCTTCTTCAATCGGCTCCTCGCGAAGAAGTTTCATTTCCTTATAGACCTCCGCGATCGTCGCCTCACAAACTTCCTTGCCGGCCTCCGTACTGATCATTAGCGCACTCTCCTGCCGGTTATTGACCAGGTAACTGTATATCCCGTAGGTGTACCCTTTATCTTCCCGGATATTCGCCATGAGCCGGGATCCGAAAAAACCTCCGAACACATTATTCAGGACCTGCACCCGCTGAAAGTCCGGATGATGCCGGTTCGGAAAATTCCTGGCAATCCTGATCGACCCCTGAACCCCGTCCGGATCATTGCTGACCCGGTATTTTTTTTGCATCGCGGGCTGGATGGGGAACTGCGGGGCCGGCGCACCCGTAGCAGGTTTGCGGAGCGGCAACGCCCCGAAATATTTTTCCAGCAGCGGGATCAGATCGGCAGGAAGTTTGCCGGCAGCGATTATGCGGCAAGTCCCGTTTTGATAATGACGTCGATAGAAGTCCATCAGAACTTCGCGATTCAACCGCTCAAAATCTTCCGGCTTGCTGAACCGGCCATACGGATGTTCCTCGCCGAAAAGATATGAATCGATCAGCCGGCCGGCCACAAAATCACTCTTTTTCAGGTTCACCTGCAACCGCTGCTGCGCATTCTTCTTGTAGATCGCCAACTCTTCTTCAGGATATACCGATTCGGTTACCAATTCCGCAATGACCGGAACAAGCTCCCCAAAATATTGATTCAGACAGTGGAGCGTAAGCTCCGCCGTTTCATGATGAGCGGCCCGGTTGAGATAGGCCCCGTAATAATCGAAATATTCGCTGATATCAAATGCCTTCCTTGTCCTCGTCCCGTTCTTCAGCAATGTATTCACCGCAGCGGCTACTCCATTCCCCGGCTCATACGAATTGCCGGCATCGAAGATCCAGCTGACCATCATCGCATCGACCTTGCCCAGATCGATGGCATAAACCTCCACGCCGTTGGTCAGCGTATATCGTACATAGGGTGGCAACTCAAGCTCGAATTCCTTCGCGTCCTTGACCGGCGGCGCTACCTTCCTGTTCAGTTTGCTGCTAATTTGTACAGCCATGCTTCTGTTATTTTACTTTAATGTTCCGGAGGGCGCTTTCAGCGTCCTGTAATATAGCGTATTGCTGTTCCGTGGGTCGAAGATCTCCCGGCTGGTCTCGAGAATATCCTCCCGGCTGACCGACCGGTATTTGTCCAGCTCGGTATTCATCAGGTCGGCATCCCCCAGCAATTCATAGATCGCAAGACTATTGGCGCGGTTCATCACGCTCATATCCTCGAATACGATCGCCGACTCCGTCTTGTTCTTCACTTTCGTAAGTTCCTTCTCGGTTACGGGCGCCGACCGCATCTTCCCGAGCTCCTCCTCCACGGCCTTGTCGGCATCCTCCAACCTGACCCCCTTGATCAACTTGCCTTCCACTACCACAAGCCCCGGATCGACGGACCCGGTATGATAGCACTCTATCTGGCTGAAGAGTTTCTTCTCCTTCACCAGGGCCTGGTGCAGCCGCGACGAAGTTCCACTGCCCAACACCTCTGTGATCAGATCGGCCACATAATAACCTTTCTCCGTGCGGGCCGCCATCGGGAAACATTTATACAGCGCATCCAACGGCACGTCAGCCATCACCTCCAGCAGTCGCGCCTCCTCCTGCCGCGGCTCCACAGGCAGCTGGCGTACATACTTCTCACCCGAAGGGATATCCCCGAACCACTTCTCCGCCAGCTCGCGGACCTGCGCCGTCGTCACCTTGCCGGCCACAACCAGGATGGCATTCACCGGCCGGTAATACTTAAAAAAGAACTGCCGCACATCTTCGAGCTTTGCATCCTCGATATGACTCAGCTCGCTGCCGATCGTCATCCAACGATACGGGTGCTGCCGGTAGACGAGCTCCCGCAACTTGAACCAAGCATCTCCGTAAGGCTTGTTGATATAGTGTTCCTTGAACTCCTCCATCACGACCTTGCGCTGCACCTCCAGGCTCTTCTCACTGAAGGCCAGCGACAACATCCGGTCGCTTTCCAGCCAGAAGGCCGTCTCGATATTCTCCGCCGGGAGCTGAATATAATAATTGGTAAAATCATTGGTGGTAAAAGCATTGTTCTCCCCGCCGGCCAATTGCAGCGGCGTTTCAAAATCCCCGATATTGACCGAACCGCCAAACATCAGGTGCTCGAACAAATGCGCAAACCCGGTCTTCCCCGGATCCTCATCCCGGGCCCCGACATCATACAGAACATTGACAATAGCCATGGGCGTCGACGGATCTTCATGCACCACCACCCGGAGACCATTGGCGAGCTCGAACTTTTCAAATTTTATGGTCATAACAGTACCCCCACGGAAAAAGGGGACTGCAAATTTAAGTAATCTTAGCCAATACTCTTGATCCTTATGTCGACCGTCATTAGCTGACCCTTCCTCCGGATGATCAGTTGCACCTTCTCCCCGGGATTCTGTAACAGGTTCTTGTACGCCTGGATATTGTTGCTGAAGTTGTTACTGACGGCGATCAAAATATCATCCAACTGAAGACCCGCCTTTTCAGCAGGCGACCCGGGTATTATATCCCCGACCCTGACAATCCCATCTTCCCAGTAAAGCGTTAGCCCCGAATAGGAGTAGTCGAACTGATCATGATAGTGCGAGTTGGGCGTCAGACAGATACACCGGCGGTCATAGTTGAGGATGACATTAAAACGACGCAGGATATCGTTACCGATCAATCCGCAAAGATTGGGATAGGAAGTGACATTGTATGTGTCATCGAAAATATACGTGGGCACTCTGTGGAATCGGTACGGGCCCAGCTTGAGCTCACGGATCGTCGTCAACCGCATCGTGGCCTTGCCGCCCAAACCCTGCGCCCGCGTCAGATACTGCTTCTTCCTGGGGTCCAGCACAGTACTATCCGTGGTAAAATCGGTAGACAACAACGCGCATAAGCCCGCTCCCGTATCGAAATAGAACCGCGAATCGGTCTTTCGCGCATCCACCACCCCGGCGTTGATGATCGGCAGATTCGGGATCAACGGCCGCATGACATATGACCCTCTGGGGTAACGAAAGGACCCAAGCGAATAGATGGATACATTCACACTGTCATAGTTGATCTGAACGATATATCGCGAAAAGAAACTGTATCCGATGATCCCGTCGATCTTTTCCCCATATACGCTTGTCAGGATATCATAGTCGTTGACATGAAAGTTCAGACTGTCCACCGTGACACCCGGCAATCGCAGGGTCCTGTTGTAAAGGAACCGTACCTGCCTGACCCCCGCGATCCCGAGGATGGTCTTGTCCGAAAGGATGGGATTGAGATGCAGCCGAACACAAGTGCCGGAGTCAAGTGAAATGCCGCCGCTGCCTGTATCCAGGATGAAATTCAAACTGTCCGGGAAATCGTCCAGCTTGCCCTTTACCAGTACGACCCCTCCCGTAAAAAGCGTAACCGGAAACGTAGTGAGCAATCGGGCCGGCCGCTGAACAAAGGTCTCCTGCGCGAAAGACGGACCGGGTGACATTAATACGACCGGAAATACCAAGGTCCAGCGTAATATCTTGCGGATGCGGATCACGAAGACTTGACGCAGTCTGCGTAACAGTTCGTTTTGGTTAAGCATTGTGTGAGCGTTATTGTCTGAACTGGGCTCCGCCCAGTTTGGATCCATTAAATATATTATCTATTTGTTTAGATAACAAGCCGGTTATCCAAAATGTCGCAAACCGCCCCCGATAAAGACGCAAACTCCGGCCAAACACCCGTTTGCTCCTGACCAAAGTCTCACACCTCCGCCACATCAAATCACCACAATCCGTACCTTTACTCCCGAATCGGTCGATTATGAATTTATCTGAACTATACAATAAGGCGCTTAATAAAGAATTTCTCAATAAAGAAGAAGGGGTTTTTCTCTTCGGACATTCGCCCCTGACCGAACTGATGCAAGTAGCCAACGAGCTGCGTAAAGACCAGGTCCCGCATGGAAAAGTAACCTGGCAAATCGACCGGAATGTCAATACCACCAATGTCTGCATCGCCAACTGCAAATTCTGCAACTTCTATCGCGTCCCGGGCCACCCCGATGCTTATATAACGGATATCGATACCTACAAGCGGAAAATTGAGGAAACCTTCCGCTGGGGCGGCGACCAGCTGCTGCTCCAGGGAGGCCATCATCCGGAACTGGGTCTCTCCTTCTACACCACGCTTTTTCGCCAACTCAAGGCCCTGTACCCTAACCTCAAACTGCATACCCTCGGGCCGCCCGAAGTGGCGCATATCTCCAGACTGGAGAAAATGAGCCACCACGACGTACTGGTCGAACTGAAAGCCGCCGGGATGGACTCCCTGCCGGGCGCAGGCGCGGAAATCCTCGTCGACCGGGTGCGCCGCCTCATCAGCAAAGGGAAATGCGGCGCCCGGGAATGGCTCGATATCATGGCCGAAGCCCATCAACTTGGCATTACCACCTCCGCGACCATGATGTTCGGTCATGTCGAAACCCTTGCGGAACGCATGGAACACCTGATCCTCCTCCGCGAAGTACAGGCCCGGAAACCCACTGCCGCAAAAGGATTCCTGGCCTTCATACCCTGGACCTTCCAGGACGTGGATACCCTGCTGACCCGCATCCGCGGTATACACAACCTGACTACCCCCGAAGAATATATCCGCATGATCGCCATCAGCCGGATCATGCTTCCAAATATAAAAAACATCCAGGCCAGCTGGCTGACCGTCGGCAAACAAACCGCCCAGCTCTGTCTCCACGCGGGATCCAACGACTTCGGGAGCATAATGCTGGAAGAAAATGTCGTAAGCGCAGCCGGCGCGCCGCACCGTTTTACGGCGAAAGGCATCCAGGCCGCCATCCGCGAAGCCGGCTTCGAACCACAACTCCGTAACCAACAATACGAATGGCGGGACCTGCCCGCGGAAATAGAGGAACAAACTATAACTTATTAACGATCAACAGATAAGTATTTACCCTGAATTTTTTGTAGTTCGAGAAACTTAACCGACCGATTTTTCGTTCCTATAGGAAGACCCTAACATATCTAATGAAAAGCCCTTTTCGGAAATTAATTCGCATTTCGGTCGTCCTTTTCGTCTTGGTGCTTCTGTTCAATTTCTTCGGATACTATATTAACCACATAAGGTCCCTGGAAAGCAAGGAGTTAATAGAGGCGATCAACCGGTCCGGACACCAACAGACGCTTTGCCAGCGAATTGCGAAACAGGCCTTGCTGACCCTGGATCACCCCGAACGGATCCGAGAAGGCATTCCTTCCGATAGCCTGGCCAACCTGACAGATATCTTCGAAGCGAACCAAAATATCCTCGTTCAGCAAGTCAATGCAACCCCGACCCCCGTTCCTCAAAAGGTCTTCGAGATAAAACTGGCCCTGCAAACCGCCCAGCCTTATTTCCAGTCCATCACCGACATCGCCCGCGAAATAACTCAGTCCGACTCCGCCATGCTGCTCATCAACCGGAAACTCTATATCCGGGACATGCTGACCGCAGAGAGCAAATACAACGAACTGATGAGCAACGTCAACGCCAACTATTCGGCGATCGTGCAGGAAAAGAGCGGTGACATGGCCGAGATCGACACGGGCAAACTCTTCTTTCTGATCCTGGCCATCGTCGGTCTGATCATCCTGGTGCTGGAACCGGCCTTCAAAAAAGGCGAACGGAACTATAAGGAACTGCAAAAAGCCCGGAATGAACTGCTCAACGAAAAGAAATTCCTCGCCTCCATCCTGCAGTCACA
>DASZJO010000222.1:0-10166 GCA_035948015.1 Puia sp. | reverse complement strand
GAGGGTTAAAGGGAGAGGAGAGATTGGGGGCAGACCCTGGGGCGCGGGGTCGGCGAAGGGGGAGGGCCAACGAAGGGGGAGGGGCGACGAAGGAGGAAGGCCGACGAAGGAGCTGGGGCCAACGAAGGGGGGAGGGGCGACGAAGGGGGAGGATCGGCGAAGGAGCTGGGGCGGGGTTTGGGGGTTGGGGGGAAATGGGTAAACGGGGGGCAGTAAAAAAGGGCCTGCGCCTGCTGCGCAGGCCCATGGAGAGACCGGCAGTTATTGATAGCCCTGATTTTGTACCAGGTACACCTTACCGGTAGCATTCTCTGCTTGTATTTCATTTAGCGGAATGGCAAAGCATTCATTGACCCCTTTGGTGAAGAAAGCGGAATTATTCACCCGGTAAAATCCAGTCCTGTTCTTTTCCACACCGACATAGGCATTCAATGTAGCGGCCATGGAGCCTGTCCCATTGTCATATCGTGCGAGGTCGAAGAAACGCTGGCCTTCCATCGCGAGCTCCAGCCTTCTTTCCATATAGATCGCGTTCAATGCCGCCGTTTGCCCCATAGCGGTAAAAGCTCCAGCCGGATATTGGCCGACATTATAATTGCCGCCCGGCGTTGTTTGCGGTGAATAAGTGCTGTTAGCGGCATTATAGGTGGCGTTCAGGTAAACGAAGCCAACCGGATTGGCCGCCCGTTGACGGACCATGTTGACATAAGTTTGGGCCTGGGCGAGGTTGCCGGTTTGCGCCTCGCATTCTGCGGCCCAAAGGATGACGTCGGCCAGACGGCAAAGGTTGACATTATTTGCATCATCTTCGGCTGCGCCCCAGAATACGGTCTCGGTTGAGGAGTAGGTCCCCTGCTGGCTCTTCGCGTAGGAATTCTTCTTAGGAACGAACGGGCCATCATCGGGGACGTCGCGAATCCAGGTGGAATCGATAGTGCCCCAGTCAAAATAAGGCTCGCCCGGTCTGCCGGCCACCCAGTCGAGCCGGGGGTCTACGGTGCCGGACCAGGCGGCGCCAGTGGGGTCGTTGATCAGTGGAGAATTGTTAAAGCTGCCATCCAGTAAGGGAAGCCCATTGGCGTCGGTCTTATAGGCCTGGACCAGGTTCCAGGAGGGGTTGTTAAATCCGCAGCAGCCGGGACCATGGTTATAAGGAAAATTAAGCTCGTCGCCCGTATCGCCGTTCCCACCGTTATTAGCAGTAGACGACCCATCGTTGACAGAAGCCTGGCAGGCGAAAATGCTTTCCGCGCTATTCTTCTGGGCGGGATTAAAATTACTTTCATAAACAGGGTCAAGGGAATATGGCGTACCCAGTGCCGTGGTACCCTGGGTGATCACCTGTTGCAATAAGGTCAGGGCGCTGTCGTATTGATGCTCGTACATATAGGCTTTGGCTAGGAAAGCCATGGCTGCCCATTTGTTGGCCCGGCCGATATTGGGCTGCGTTGCGGGCAGGTTGTCGGTTGCATAGGTCAGGTCAGCTACGATCTCGGGCCAGATATTGATAAAGGCGCCGTTGATAGAATTCGGCACATCCAGGTTATTGGCGGAGTATTGAATTTGCTCATTGACGTACGGGAAGTTGTTAAAGATCTTCTTCCCTTCAAAATGATAATAGCCACGCAGGAACCTGGCCTCCGCTTCATATTCTACCGTATCGGCAGGGGAAATACTGGGGGACTGGCGCATGGTGCGGATGACGTCATTTGCCCGCTGGATACCGGTGTAAAGGACGGTCCATTTTTCATCGAGATAGGCGCTGATCCCTGACTCCGCCAGTGACCAGGTCATCAAGGGTATGGCATCGGGCTGGTCGGAGGGAGTAGAGCCCTTGTAGGCATCGTCGGCGCATTCATTACCATAGACATAATTGGACGCGCCGCTTCCATTTCCAAGGTTTGCGCCGGGCACATTTTCGCCGGACAAAAGGGCATAGGCGCCGATCAACAGTCCCTGAACGCCGGAATTATTGTTAACATTTGATGGAAGCAGGGATCCCTGCGGCTGCAGGTTCAATTTATTATTACATGCGTAAACGATGCCCGCGAGCAGGATCACGCTGACAGGCATTATCCACTTTAAGATTCTTGACATATAATTTTAGTTTAATCAGAATAAATTAATGTATCGTCACACTTACGCCCACGTTATAGCTCTTTTGATTATTCGGGTACACACCGCCATCGATGCCAAAGGAGTTATTGGAACCGGGATTCAGTTCCGGATCCAGTCCTGAATATTTGGTGATGGTGAACAGGTTCAGCGCTTGGGCGTACACTCTTATCTTATCGAAACGCAAGCGCTTGATCCCATCGGATATGATATTGTAACCGATCGTCAGGTTCCGGCACCGGAGAAAAGAACCATTCTCCATGATGTAGGAATTAAAGACCGCCGAGTTGCTGAAATTAGCACTTTGTTCGAGCAGCGGAATCCCGGTTCCGGGGTTGGCGACGCGGGCGGAGGAATCGTTGATATTCGTTGGCTGACCGTTTGAGCCTACAAGCCTTGCTGAGTTGAGGGCAACGGCCTTGCTGATCTGGTTGCCAAAGGTCTGCGGGAAATCGGTTGACGACTTCACGTTATTCAGGATCTTGTTACCTATGGAGGTGTATAAAAACATATAAAGATCCCATTCTTTATAGCTGACTGAAATATTCAGGCCTGCGGTGAATTTCGGATTGGGGTTACCGAAGAAAGTCCGGTCATCCGAAGTGATCTGCCCATCATGATTGACGTCGGCATATTTGAACCGGCCGGGTGCAGCGTCCGTTTGGGCGGGAGAGTTCTTCACATCCTGCCAGCTTTGGAATATCCCGATGACCTTATAGCCATAAAATTCACCGAGCGGATGGCCGGGTTGTATCCTTGAAGTAACTACCTGCGATCCGACAGGTTCATTAAAGTACAGTGTACCGGCGGGGAGGCTGACGACCTTGTTGTTATAAGAGGTTAGCGTACCGGTAATATCGAATTTAAGATCGTTGTTGACGGTGCCATGATAGGTCAAAGACACGTCGATCCCTGTATTCTGAACATCTCCCGAGTTGGTGAAGGGATCTAAAGCTCCACCATTGGTGTGAGGAACGACCGGAATAAACAGCAAGCCGTTGATCAATTTCTTATACCATTCCAGGCTAAAGTCGAACCTGTTATGAAACAGGCTGGCGTCAAACCCGACGTTAGTGAGGATATCCTGTTCCCAGGTGGTTACCGGGTTGCCATACTGCTGGACGTACAAGCCTGCCTGGGGGCTTGAGCTGGTCCCGTTGATGTCATAATAGGATTGGTTGACCTGTTGCCCGTACAGGGTGTAGGGATTGGTGGGGTTGATATCGCTGATCGATCCTAATTTACCCCAGCCGCCGCGGATCTTCAGGTCACTGATCCAATCGACATTCTTCATGAAATTTTCCTGGGAGATCCTCCAGCCGGCAGTCACGGAGGGAAAATTACCATATTGCTGGGGTGTGGCGAATACCGAGGAACCGTCCCGCCGGAAGGTGCCGCTCAACAGATATTTCCCGTCCCAACTATAGTCCAACCTGCCGAAGAAGGAATATATCGCCATCTGGTAGGGAGTGCCGTAGCCATTGCCGTAGCCATTAGGCTGGGCAACGTTGGAGTTATTCGTTTGGGTGGAAGGCGCACCAAAATTCAGTGTCCAGAGATTCGGGCTGACGGTCAGATTGCTTGAATCGGTGATATAATAATTACCCCTGGTAGTCTGGTTGGCCCTGCCGTTTTGATAAATATATTCCTGGCCGCCGAGCACGGTCAAATTGCTCTTGCCCCACTCGTTGCTGTACTTCAACGTATTGGTCCAGATAAAGCTATTGTTCAGGGCCCAGGTCTCCTGGTACAGGTTGGCTGCGGTATTGTTTTCCGCATTTTCATAGGGTGTGGCTGCGAAGGCATTGTTGTAGGTATAATCGACTGCCCCACCGATGCTCGTATGGGCGGTAAAATGCCGCAGGAAATCCACGTCGGCAAATACGTTGCCGACTAGATGGTAGTCCTGGTTGGTATTGTGGGCCTGCCGCTCCTGGATTGCCACCGGGTTCGAGGCATTGCCCGTACCTAGTGAAATGGTGCCGGCGTAGTTGCCCGCGATATCATGAACCGGGATAATATTTGGAGTCTGGTAAGCATCGTTGATGGAGTTCGTGCTATTGACGCCAAGTGCGTTCAGGTAGCCGGGGTTCGTTTTGTAATAGGCGTAGAAATTCTCACCGACATGGACATGGTCATCGATCAGGGAAAAGTTGGTGTTGGCCCTGACGGAATAACGTTGCACTTTGGTATCGATCAACGTTCCATTCTGGTCCAGGTAATTGAATGCAAAATAGAAGGATGATTTGCCCGATCCGCCGCTGACGGAGATGTTGTGGCTTTGCATCGAAGCCGGCTTGAAGATATCGTGGAACCAGTCATTGCCGCTCTGATCGGCCAGCGTGATGTGATTGCTATACAGGCTATAGTCCGCCAGGCTGGTATTGGGTGCGCCCTGGGGTGCGCCAGCCGGCGTGATATAATAAGGCAGGACCGGTGTCGGGCCTTTCCCGTATTGGGGGTCGCTGGCCGTGAGGCCATCATCGAATGCCATCGCCCATTTGGCCACTCCCGTTTGTGTGGGCGTCGCCAGGTCCCAGGCCTTTTTCAGGGGCCGTTGCGTGCCGTAATACGCGTCGTATACGACCTTGACGGCGCCGGCCCCTCTTTTGGTGGTGATAATAATGACCCCGTTTGATCCGCGAACGCCGTAAATAGCTGCTGCGCCGGCGTCCTTCAGCACCTGGATCGACTGGATGTCATTCGGGTTGATATCATGCATGAGCTCGGGCACGCCGTCGACGAGGATCAGCGGCGCCGAATTACCCGGAGAGGTGATCCCGCGGATCAGGACCGAAGCGTTCCCGCCAGGCTGTCCGGTCGTAGTGACGGTAACCCCTGAAGCCTGTCCTTGTAAAAGCGACTCCGTGCTTCCCGAGGGCGTCGCTTTCATGTCCGCGACATTTACCACGGAGACGGCGCCCGTTATGTCTCGCTTCCGCTGGGAGGTATAGCCGGTAACCACTACGTCGTTCAACGTGGAGGCGGCGGTTGTCAGGGCGATATCGCCGGTCGGAGTTCCGGCGGTGGCCGGCACTTCGAGATTTGCAAACCCGACGGCAGTTATGACAAGGGTGCCCGTCGCCTTCGGAAGCTGGATCCTGAATGTTCCATCAACACCTGTTTGAGTGATGACGGTAGAACCCTTTACCTGGACGTTTGCGCCGGGTATGGGAGTGTTGTCTGTCTTGTTGATTACTTTTCCGGTAACCGGATTTTGGGCGTAAACGTAGCTGGTAAGCAGAAGAAGAAGGGTTACCAGGAAGGTTGACTTTCTCTGCCCAAACATTTTCTTTGGCATAAGCAGTCGTTGTTTAATTTTTCAAATAATAATATTGAGAGATCGACATGACAAATCTAAATTTGAATTACTCCAACCACTATTTTTCCACCACATCATCACTACATCACAGAGGCTAAAACCCAAGAAAATCAGGCTTTTCGCCACATCATTCCTACATCATTCCGTCCGCTGCGCTTGCGGGACCGAATTACTGACAAATGCAATATGCCTTCCATCCGGCGACCAGGAAGGGGCATTGAGCGTTCCCTGGCCTCCATACATATAGGCGATCACCCTCGGACCTCCTGGCGCAGTCAGCGGCATTACCCGCAGCATCACATTTTTATAGGAAGGATGTTCGTCCGGGTTGATATCTCCCGGGAAGGAAATAAATACCATCCATTTCCCATCAGGTGAAATATGAGGGAACCAGTTATGATATTGATCGAAGGTCAGCTGTTCTTTATCCGAGCCGTCGGGTTTCATCCGCCAGATCTGCATGGTTCCGGTGGGATTCGCGTTATAGTAGATGTATTTACCGTCCGGTGAATATTCCGGGCCATCGACATGGGTCTTGTTCCCGGGGGTGAGTAAAGTTTCAGCATGATCTTTTAAGGATACCCTGTACAGATTATAGTTTGGCGAACCGTTCCGTTTGGCGACGATAGCCAGCTCTTTTCCGTTTGGCGCCCAGCCATGCAGATAGGAAGGTGCGCCTTCTGTGAGTTGCACGGGTTCGCCGCCGGAAAGGGGCAGGGTGAAGACGAACGAGCCCGGCGTGCCGTCCGGCTTGCCACTGCTGATACCCAGCATCTTGTGGTCGAAGGAGATCATGTGATCGTTGTTGATCCTGGCGATGTCGCCGGTGTTCAGTTTTTCAGGGGAGCCGCCTTCGATGGGAATGGTCCAGAGTGAGCCGTCCTGGTTGAACAGCAATTTTTTGCCGTCGGGCATGTAGTTAGGCGCTTCGAAACGGCCAGGCGCCTCGTGGAGAACTCTTCGCGTGCCGTCGGCCACATCGACGATCTCGAGGCGGCTGCCCATCACCTGCTTCGTCGTAGCCTGTACCAGGTGTGGATTGCCAATATAGGGAACGATCACGGGCACGTCGATCCGGACATTCCAAACTTTTGCGCTGGCGACCCTGTCGGGGTCATGGGAGCAGATATAAATGCCCACCAGCACGTCTTTTTCGAGGGCATCGGTTTCGCAGGAGCCAACCAGTTGCAGAGGTTCACCCGGATGGGCGATCTTCATGGTGATCGTCTTGCCGATCCTTTCGAGCTGGATGGTCTGCCCGCCTTTTTTAGACATAAACCTTTCTTCCTCCGGGTCGCGCATGAACATCCCTTTGTAAGGCCGCCACTGGAGGACGACCAGGCCGTCGATATGCTTGCAGGCATTGGCGCTGGCCGCTCCGGCGTCCGTGGATTCACGGATCATCCAGCCGATCTTTCGGTGACCGATCGACCCCGACGTGTCGCCGGTAAAGGCGAAGTCGGCCGTGAGGATGAAATCCCCCTTCATCTTTTTGTAGACGAACTGATATTCGTCATGATTGAACCAGATATTGTCACCGGCGCCTTTGATGTCATAGGTCTGGTTAGCCTCATCATAGGAAGCATCTCCTGCCAGCTTCGGATTACCGATATCCATGTGGTCGTCGAAGATCCCTACCGGATGTTGTGCTTGCTGGGCCTGCTGCGGCTGCTGCGCAGGAGCGTCGCCGGCAGTAAAGATGCCGAAGAGGAAAATGACAATCGCGGCACGGACGCCGGATCGTTTGTGAAGAAAGAAAAATGCTGCATTCATATGTTGAGCGTTTTTTTACAGGCAATAAAATTCTGTGCGGCATTCCGGGGCATTTTTTTCCGGAAGCCGTCAGGCTTGAGCCGCTTGTCCAGGTTAGCCCGGATAGCGTCTTTGGATCAGGGGATAAGGCGTTGCATCGCAGTTGCGACGTTCCAACCCTCCAATCTCAGCTGGGGTGCGGCACCTGTCAGCTCTGCCGCCGGGCAACTAACTGTTACCGTTATGGATTTGCCGGCGGGGATCGAAAAATAATTATCGGACCAGTAGCTGGGCAAAACTTCCTCACCATTGTTGGTGACCTGCGGGTTGAGGAAGAAAGCCAGTCCCGGGGACGTATTCGTGAATTGAAGGGTCCATTCGGTGTAGTCGCCCTGTTGTCGCATGGCAGTGACGGTCGTACGGACTTTTGCAGAGGGCATGGCGCGGAGGTCGGCGAAGTCGTGGCCCGGAGAAAACCAGTAGGTGTTCTGTGAAATGGTCCTGCCTGCCTGATCTTTTAGCGTCAGGAGGACGAAGGAGATGCCGGTTGTCTGACGGAGGACATCGCGGAGTGAAAGGACTTCTGTGACGTCGGTCGTGTCCAGGCTCGCCTGGCCTATCTGTTTGTGGAAAGAGGTTCCGGTCATTCCGATGACTTCCGCCTCATAATGCAGGTTTGGTCTTTTGATATAGGTCCGGTTGACGATAGCCACCGCAGAGTCGTCGAGGTTAAGCTGGATGTGCACGGCTTCGCAGGCGCGCTTCATAAAATAATAACCGCTGTTGGGCTCGAGGTACCAGTCATAGACCTGCCAGACGACGCTTGGGAAGGCGGCGTTGAGCTTCCAGAGCATGACGCCGCCCGTTTCGTTCAGCTTATGGCCGGCCGCTTCGAAGATGCTGCGGTAGCCGGCGGCGTTCAGCAACTGCATCTTGTCGGAGAAGTCACGCATATTTACGGCTGCTCCATAGCGGTCCATCATCGCTTTATAATAGGTATCGTAGTGGCCGTTGCCCGTGCAGGCGTCGTGGTATCCCCAGGTATCGTTCAGCGGATAGGGCAGGTTATTATCGGGGACGAGGTTGGGGATGATCTTTGCCAGCGTGTTGTATGGCGGCTGGGACGGGATGCCGGTTTCGTCCTTAAATACCCAGTCTTTTTTGTTATCGACGAGGCGGTAATATTGCGCGTCGTCCTGCCAGGAATAAGGGCCGCCACTATAGACGCCCGCGGGCCGGTCATCCGGCCAGGAGCCTTTCCAGTCTTTAGGGGCGTGGGAGAAGCCGGACGAGCAGGGGATGAAGGGGCGGGTCCCATCCAGAGAAGCGACATTATCGCGCATGGCGTCGTAGAGTTCTTTTCGTGCGTGACCTTCGTTACCGCCGGTCCATACCAGCAGACTCGGGTGATTGCGGATGCGGTAGATGGTACTGATCACATTGTCGATAAAGACCGAGGATTGAAGCGGCCAGTCTGCGGAGCCTTTGAAACCGCCGTTGGTATCGCCCGTGATCCAGAAATCCTGCCATACCAGTAAGCCGTATCGGTCAGCCAGTTCATAGAAATCGTCGGTCTCGCCGAGGCCGCCGCCCCAGATGCGGACCATGTCGACGTTGGCGTTGCGGCAGAGGCGAAGCTCGTAGTCATAGCGGCGGCGGTCGCGGTTTAGCATCATATCGGGGACCCAGGCGCCGCCATTGAGGTGGACGCGGCGGCCGTTGACATAGAAATCGCGGCGGGTAAATCCGCCGATGTCGGTGGCCGTCGAGCTCACGGTCCGGATGCCGAAGACGATGGTGGTGTCGTCGGAGATGCCGCTGGCATCGGTGAAACGAAGCCGGACCCGGTAGAGGTTCGGGTCTCCATAACCGTTAGGCCACCACAGCCGGGGGTGGTGGATCATCAGGGCTGGAATATCGGCGGCGGTGAATTTCAGGCTGGTGGCGCCGGACGCGTCGATGGCAACCGGTTTGGTAAACCTGACGGGCTGGCCGCCGGCGAAGTTTTCAGGGCTGATGGTAACCTCAAGCGTACCGTGGCCGGCGCGGGTATCGTGGTTTCGGAGGTCAAGATCCAGTGATAGTTTGGCCAGTCCCGTGTCCGGGAGTCCGGGGAGGTCGGTAATTATGCGTGGCCGGTTGATGGTGACCTGGCCGGTAGACCGCAGATAGACGGGTTGCCAGATGCCCATATTGCGATCGTGCACTTCCGGGATCCAGTCCCAGCCTACCGAGCTCAGCATGGTGACGTTCTTACCGATATCGCCGGTTGGGCCGCCGTTCTCAAAAAAATCGCCAAGCGCATGCAGCTGAGGAGTTGCCGGGAGACCGGGGTAGTCCAGCGGATAGATCTTCACTGCGAGGGCGTTGTTGTCACCCGGGTGGATGGCCGGGCTGGCATCGAGGTCAAATTCTTCGAACATGCCGACCATTTTGGTTGAATCGGCGAGAAGCGTCCCGTTCAGCCAGACTTCTGCGCGGTAGTTGATGCCTTTGAAGATGAGTTCGAAGTGTTTACCCTTATCAGCTGCCGGCACGGTGAAAGTGGTGCGGTACCAGTATGGTTTTTTCCACGGGTTCGGTTCGCCCGGCAGGTAGCTGTATTGTTCGAGGTGATATTGGTGGTTGAAGCTGTCATTCGCGTCGGGGATCAGCATATTGTTCATCCCGATATAGGGGTCAGGATAGACTTTGTTTGCGACCAGCCCCGTCAGCACCGTACAGGGAACGGTGACGGGGAACCAATAGTTCTTTGGTGAATAGTGGACCGAAGACAGGGAGTCGCCGGCGGCGGTAACGACAGCGGAGGATTGAAGGGTGAAGCGGCTCAGCTTAATCTGGCGGACCGGCTGCGCAAAAAGGGAACCGGATGCCAGCCACAGGAAAAGCACTGCAAGCAACTTACAAGGCAATACACGTAACGGGGAAATGGAAGCAATTCGGCGCATGAGTTAATAGTTGAGATCGGCCAGGTAGT
>DASZJO010000221.1:0-33070 GCA_035948015.1 Puia sp. | reverse complement strand
CACCACGGATAGACAACTGAATTGGCCTGGGCGTACTGGCCCACATGGTGGAACAGGTAGTGGTCCTGTTGGATGAGGTTATTAAGCTGTGTCCAGATCTGTGCGGAGGTACGGGGATCGGAAGCGGTACCCGTGGTGATACCGGCTTGCGTGGTCCTGTTATAGGAGCCCACGTCGATCAGGTTGATCTCGGAAGAGTTCCGCGGGATATAGATCAGGTCGTTGCCGCTGTTACCGTCGCCGTTGAGGTCACCGCTATAGGTATAGGAGGTGTTGCCGGCGGGTACTGCTTCGTAGACGAGACCGATGATCGTGGCGAAGTGCTTCGCGTATTCAAATTTGTAGTTGGCACTGGCGATGACCCGTTGCGGCTGGTACCATTGAGGACGGGCGAGGGTCGGTGCGTTGGGGTCGGTATTCGCTACGGCGCGGGAGGCCCAGAGCGTACCTGCCGTGCTGCCGTTCTCCATGACGGTCCGGCTATCCTGGTAGATATATGCGACGCTGGCGCTGAAGTTGCGGATATTCTTCTGGATCCGGATGGAAGAGTACCAGGAGTAACCTTTACTGGTATTCTTCAGGATGATGGCGCTGCCCAGGTTGGGGGCTGTCAGGCTGGTGCCTTTGTAATAGTAGGAGTTGCTGCCCGTCGTGGCGGTCTGATAACGGAAGCGCTGATCGGGACCATTGGAGATCTGGAATTCGTTGGTCTCATTCAAGTTGGCGTTTTGCATGTAGGTTGCGTTGATCATCTTGGTGTAAGAACCTTCGACGGTGATCACCCAGTTGTCGGGCAGTTTCCGGTCGACGCCGAGGCTTGTCCGCAGTTCCGTGGGGTATTTGAAGCTCTTGTCGGTCACGTCGACGTTATAGCCAAATGGCGTAGAGGTCTGGCTTTGGTTGGAATTGGTCAGGTAGTAATTAAGGCCACCCTGAGCGGTGGGGAAGAAGGGGATCGATGTGGGAGGGGTGCCTTTGGAACCGCCTTCGGTGAACGAACCGAGTTGAACGCCATTGTTGGCGGCCTGGTTCTCCAGCCATACGAAGGGCGGAGCGCCTTCAAAGATACCGGCGCCGCCACGGATCTGCCAGGTACGATCACCGGTTGGATCCCAGTTAAAGCCCACCCGCGGGGAAACGACGAGGAAGCTTTGGGGGGCCTTGCCCACATTATAGGATTGGTTGTTGGCGAAGGTCAGCAGATCGAAATTGGGGTTATCTGTGAATTTGTTCTGGTACGTCGTGTAGTCTAATCGGATGCCATAGGTCAGGGTGAAGGTCGGCGTCACGCGGAATTTATCCTGGGCGAAGAGGCTCAGGTTGGTTGCGCCCGCGTATGCCCAAGGGAAAGCCCCGCCTTTAAGCGTCGAGTAGTCCTGGCCGTAAGTGATTGCGTTCTGGCCGGTCAGGAAGGCGTTGAAGGAGGGAAACTCGTAGGCGCCCTGGAAGCCGGGGGCGAATGCGTTCTGGTATTTCTTGTAGCTGTTCTGGGTACCGAAGGTCAGTTCATGGGCGCCGCGGAACAGGCTGAAGATATCGGTCAGCTGGTAGGAGTCCATGAATAGTTTGTTGTTGTAGGTGAACGGTTCGTAACCGAAGGTGGTGGCGATATTGCCGGTACCGGCGACGCCGGGAGTAACATTGGCCAGGATATCGACCAGCGGGAAATCGGCGGAAGAGGATTGAGGCGTACGGAAGTCACGCTCGCGGGTGTACCCGACCTGCAGTTTGTTAGAGGAAGAGTTACCGAAGCGGGTGTTGAGCTCGGCGATATAGATGTTGAGGTCGTTGTTGATCCGGTAGCCGCTGCCGTTGAAGGGCATCGATTGGTTACCGGGTTGGCCGTTGGGGATAAAGCCGCTGCCGCCGAGGGAACGGCTGGTGCTGGCGAACTGGTCGGCGTAGGATTTCAGGTAATTGTATTTTATGGTCAGGACGTTATCGGGGTTGATGTTGAAATCGAGACGCGCATTTACCTTGTAACTGTTGGTCTTGAAGCTATAGCCCTGCCATGTTCCGGGGTTGTAGCCGTAGCGCGACATCAGTGTATCTTTCAGCATTGTCAGCGAGTCGGCGCTTACCTGGGAAACGCTACCGGGAGCAATCGGGTGGGTGTTATCAGTGGCGATGAAAGGGGTAGCAGGGGCGCTTTGGAGGTCTTCTTCGCCGTTGATAAAAAAGAAGAGCTTGTTGGGGATAAAGGCGCCGCCGAGGCTGGCGCCTAATACTTTATAAGTAAAGGGGCTTTTGGTGACCACGGCATCTTCGACTTTGTAGCCTTGGGTACCGGGGCCTCTGATATAGTCATAAACGGTCCCGCGGAATTTATTGGTCCCCTGGCGGGTAACGGAGTTGATGCCGGCGCCGGTGAAGCCGCCTTGTCTCACGTCATAAGGGGAGATATTCACCTGGATCTGGTCGATGGCATCCAGTGCGATAGGCTGGGCGTTGGCCTGGCCGCCCAGGGTGCTCGCGAGGCCGAATGAGTTGTTGAAGTCAGCGCCGTCCACGGTCACGTTGTTCTCACCGGGGTTGGTGCCGGCGAAGCTCAGGCCATTCGAGCTGGGTTCAAGGCGGGTGAAGTCCTGGATGGAGCGGGAAACGGTAGGTAGCTGCTCTATCTGGGCGTGGGTTACGATCTCCTGGGTGCCGGTGTGGGCATTGTTGAAGATCTTATTCTGCCGTGCGGCGGAGACTACGGTTGCGGCGAGTTCCTTTGCTTCGGGGATGAGTGTGAAGTCGCCGTAGAAGTCCTGGCCGAGAACGAGGGTGATGTTGTCTTGTGTTTCTGTCTTGAAGCCCACGTAGGTTACCGTGATGGTATAGGGGCCGCCCACCCGGAGACCGGGAAGGTTATAATGGCCGTCTTTGCGGGTTGTCGTGGTGTACTTTGTGCCTGTAGGAGTGTGAAGGGCAACCACCGTAGCACCTCCGAGTCCGGTCTTTGTGTCGGTGACAACTGTCCCCTGGATCTGGGATGTCGTCTCCTGGGCAAAGGAATAGACAATGGAAAGAATAGTGATTGCTGATAAGAGCAGTCGTTTTATCATATAAAGTGGTTTTTGCAGTTTTGGTCCAGAATTTCTATAGCGGGTGCAAAGAAACTAACTCTCCGGGTCGGAATGGTTCACATAGCTATTATGAAATTATTAACAGATGGCAGCAGGGGGGCAAATATATTCAGATTATGGAAATATAAAATCGCCGCACCAAAATCTTCTTATTTCTTGCAAAAAAGCGATCTTTTCTGAAAAATCGTAGATATTAAGTTGGTTTTTAATAAGATTGGGGGAGGTAGGGAGCGAAAATACGTTTAAAGAAAGCTAAAAATGGGCGGTTGCTGCACGATAACGTTTTCTTAATATTCGGCTGATAGTTGCCTAATATTGGTTAGTGGGAGGGGAGGGCGGACTCGGGCTAAGACGGAAGAGGCAGGGATCGGAGGGTGGACGAGTGAAAAGATGAGGAAGGCATCCGCGCTTAACTTTCCGCCGTTTAAATTGTAATTTTGTAGGTAATCTAAAATCAATCGCATGTTATCGAGTATAGAGAGCGCTATCGAGGAGATCAAGCAGGGTAAGCTGGTTATCGTCGTGGATGATGAGGACCGGGAAAATGAGGGGGATTTTATTACGGCGGCGCGGAAAGTGACGCCGGAGACCATCAATTTTATGAGCAAGCATGGGCGGGGGCTCATTTGCGCCCCGCTTGTCGAAGAGCGGTGCGACGAGTTGGGTTTAGAGTTGATGGTCAACAACAATACTGCGTTACATGAGACGCCGTTCACGGTTTCTGTTGATCTGCTGGGCCATGGCACAACAACTGGGATCTCTGCGCATGACCGGGCTAAGACGGTTCAGGCATTGATCGATCCGGCTACGAAGCCGGAGGACCTTGGGCGGCCGGGGCATATCTTTCCGTTGCGGGCGAAGCGGGGTGGGGTATTGCGGCGGGCCGGGCATACGGAGGCGACAATCGATCTGGCGCGGCTGGCAGGTTTCGAGCCGGCGGGGGTGCTGGTAGAGATCATGAATGAGGATGGGACGATGGCCAGGATGCCGCAGTTGGTGGAGATCGCGGAGCGATTCGGACTGAAGATCATTTCGATCAAGGACCTGATCGAATTCCGGATGAAGACGGATTCGCTGATCGAGGAGATCGTCAGGGTGGATATGCCGACGAAATACGGTCATTTCAAGCTCATCGCTTTTAAGGAGAAGAACACCAATAATGAGCATTTGGCGCTGATCAAGGGGGAATGGAAACCCGATGAGCCGGTGTTGGTGCGGGTGCATTCTTCGTGTTTTACGGGGGATATCCTGGGTTCGTTACGTTGCGATTGCGGCGAGCAACTGCATGAGGCGATGCGGATGGTGGAAGCGGAAGGGAGGGGTGTCATTCTGTATATGAACCAGGAGGGCAGGGGTATCGGGCTGGTGAACAAGTTGCGGGCATACAAACTCCAGGAGGGTGGCATGGATACGGTGGAGGCGAATCTGCACCTGGGTTTTCCGATGGATAAGCGGGACTATGGGGTTGGGGCGCAGATTCTGCGGTACCTTGGAATCAGTAAACTGAGATTGATCAGTAATAATCCGCGGAAGAGGGCGGGGTTGCTGGGGTATGGACTGGAGATCGTCGAGTCGGTGCCGGTGGAGGTGCGGCCAAACCCGCATAATGAGCGGTATTTAGAGACCAAACGTGATAAGTTGGGGCATGAGATATTGAAAAAGGTGGGGGGCTGACCCGGCGGGGATAAGGTAGGTGGCAGGGCGGAAGGCCGGGGCGTTAGTTGCCGGGCTTGGCGGTGTCGGCGGTGCCGGTGGTATTTTCTTCTTTTGGCGCGATCGCGTCTTTTGGCTGGGGGGCAGGTTGAGGCGCTTTTTTCTTCTTTTTCTTCTTAAATAATTCATCGATCCGGTCGAAGTCCCGGCGGTAGGAGATACTGCTGCCGGAGCTGTTCAGCTGGTGGTTACCGCTGGACAGGTAATTCCACGAGTCGCGGTAGAAAAGGGTGAGGGAGACGCGGCCGTCGGCGGTGATCTTGTAGGAAGCGCTGATATCGGGCAGGAATTCGAAGGCGGCGGCCTGTTCCTGCTGGGTTGTCATCCCGAAGTCGAGGGCGCTGCCGATGTTTAGCGTCAGCTTTTCGTTCAGGAACTGCTTTTCAACAGAGAAGTTAAAGCTCGAGCGGTCGTAGATCAGGCCGGTTTGGGCTTCTGTCGTGAGTACATTGGTTCCGTTATAAACGGTCGGAATGAAGTTGACCTGAAGGCTGTTGTCTTTGAACACGCGCTGGAGAGCGGAGGAGACTTGTTTGCGGAATGCGTTGGACAGGATGCCGGAGATGCTGTTGACGACCACGTTGGCGCCGGCTTGGGTGGGGTCGAAGGCTGTGGTGCTATTGGATAGGGGAACGAAGCTATTGAGTACGACAAGACAGGAGACCTGTTTGTTCAATTCGTTGGGATCGCTCTGGATCTTTTGGATGAGAGAGAGGGCGTCCTGGTCATTCCTGAGCGGACTATTGTCCGGCAGGTCGATCTGGAAGGTAATATCGGGTGACATCAGGTGGTTCTTCAGCGTGGCGGTCACGAAGATATCGCCGCGGTAGTGGAGGACGTTCTGGCTGGTGATAAACAGGCCACCGGCGCCGGAGCCGCTGGAAATCCCAAGGTCGCTGAACTGGACGTTCTGGGCCGTATAGACCGCCTGGATGCCGATGGTCGCATCGTAGGGATTGCCGGTCCATTGGATATAATTACCGACGCCTTCTTTGAGGACGAAAGGTTTATGGATGAAGGTCTGGAAGGTGAAATTATAACTGCCGCGATCGATCTGATAGCGGCCGTTCAGGGTCAGGTCCTGGGTGGTACCGATCGTCATGACGAGGTTCCCGCGGCCGTTGGTCTTGATGATGTCGCCGCTTAACGGGTCGAGGATCATATAGACGTTTACGAAGTTGTTGGCGTCGACGTTAAGGGTGACGAAGAGATTGCTGCTCTTTTTGTCGGGGATCGATTTTCTAATCTCTGTTCCATATACTTTCCATTGAAGGAAGTCGGCTTCACCGCTTTCGCGGGTGACGGAGGGAGGAAGGTAGATATTGGAGCTATCGGTAGGTGCGCCCTTGATATCCATCCGGATATTGTTTTCGGGTCCGGTGAGGGTAATCCGTGCTTTGCCGATGACGTTGCCGAAGAACTGGTTGTTATCGGTCGCCTTGGTGTCGAGCAGCAGCAGGCGATTGGTGTTCAGCTCAAAGTCGAAGCCCAGGTCATCGAATCCGTGATGGAAGAGGCGTCCCCGGAGGAGGTCCGCGGTGTGGCCAAAGCGGTCTTTTGCCTGGAAGGAGCCAAAGTCGATAGTGTCCTTCTTAAACTGGATGGTGGCGGTGGGTATCTTGTAAGTACATTGTGTATAGGCCACTTTGAGGCTGGCGTTCCGCAGGTTGACGGTGCCGAGGTAGAGCAGGTGGGACGCGGGTCCCGTGATATGCAGCTTTCCGGCGACGTTGCCGCTCAGGTTGGTAAAGACGCCGCCGAGGTATTTCTCCAGCAGGTCGATCTTTGCGTCGGCGACATCGGTAGTGATATCGATAGCAGGTCCGGAGACACTGTCACGGGTATGGATGAGCGCCTGGCCGTCGAAGTGGTAGTTGAGGTTGTCAGAGTGTACGGTTGCATGGACCAGGCCGTCCGACCCGCTGTAATCGGCGGTCAGGTCGACTTTCCCGATCGAGTCGTTGGCAAAGCGGAACTGGTCGGCCGCGCCGTGGAAGGTAATGCCGGGTTGACCGAAAGGGTTGGTGACCTCAGCGCTGCCGGTGAGCAGTCCTTCCATGCGTTCAGCCTTTTCGACGAAGGGTGTGAAGTCGCCGATATTGACCTTCTTCAGGTCGAGGTGAATATCGTTCCAGTTGCCGGCATCGGAGGGATGGGTGGCCATCAGGATTTGCTGGTCGCCGTTACGGACGCTGAAGTTGTCGGCGGAAAAGATGTTGTGATTGAAAGTGAGTACGCCGTCGCGGTCGATCGTCCAGGTCTTGCTGTTGATGTCGAAGGTGGAGGGATTGAAGGTGACCTGCACGCCGGTAGGGAGGGTCTGGACGCGGGCGGAGATGTTGGCGGAATTGAGTGTCTGGTTCGCGCTGGTCGTGATCTGCAGGGTGGATTGATCGTTGGCGGAATGCAGGGTCAGGTGAGTGCCGGGGAAATGGAGGCTGTCATTGAGAGCTACGTCGCCGATGGTCGTCTCCATGGAAAGGCTGTCAAAGGTTCCTCTTCCCTTCAGGGTCAGGTTATCGAACAGGATATGCTTGTAGCTGAAGGAGGGCAGGTCTACGTTGAGGTCGAGGAGGTTATTGCGGGTGTCGATACGGCCGCTGAGGCCCCCATTATTGAAGCCTGAGAGATTGGTATTGAAGAGGTCGATATAGTCTTCGACCTTCTTGGTCGTGATGACAAAGCTGAAGTTCTGGTTAGCCGGGACGGATCTTGCAGGTTTAATGTAGCTTGGGTAGTATTTGTTGAGGAAAGTCTGGAAGGATGCCGGCAGGTCCTTAATGGAGAATTCGCCGACGATTGCTCCGTCGAATTCATTGCTGACAATGGTGATGGTCTTGTTGTTGTCGACTACGCTGGATTCGAGGTCCAGGGAGTCGAAGGAAACGCGTTCGCCGTTCTTATAGATCGACGCGTCGTAGATGCTGGCTTTGCCGAGGAAGTTGTCGATATCGTTGCCCGTAAAGTTGCATTTGAATTTGCCGTTGAATTCGACCTTTTTATTGACGAAGTTGAGGCGGTTCAGGTCGGCCTTCTTTACTTCGGCCTGGAAGTCGAATTTCGGCTGCGCCCCGGTAAAATCTATCAGGCCGTTGAGGTGTGCGGCCAGGTTGGGGTCATCGGCCAGCAGTTCTCCGTTAAATTTCTTTTTGGCGATCGTGCCGTTGACCTGGAGATTCTGATAGGTATAGTGATTGAATTCCAGGCTGCTGATGGTACCGTCGAGGGTTGCGCTAAGGGTTCCGGTCTTGAGGCCGGTGCCGTTGATCTTTCCCTGGAAGGCGATGCGGCCGAGGTCGTCGTTGTCAAGGAATTTGCCGAGGTAGAAACTATCGGTGCTGATGGTACCCGTGTAGACCGAGGGACCTTCGGCGGGGAGCTTCATATGGAGATTGGTGACGAGGGAGCCGAGGTTCGTCTCGACGGTGCCTTTGGTGAGAAAGTCGTGAATGGTGCCGGTAAAGGTTCCCTGAAACCGGAGGTATTGGATCTGGTCGATACGGACCTGCCGGATGGTCCGGACTGAAGGGAAGAGGGCGGCGAGTTCGTCGTAGGTAGTGCGAAAATCGTTCGACTTAAAGTCTATGAGCGTGCGGTTGATATCGGGTAGCCCTTTCAGTTGGATGTCGCCGTTCAGCAGGGTATTGCTGCCGGCGGTGAGCTGCAAACGGCGTCCGTGGAGGTCGGCGATGGTACCCTGGATGTCGCCGGTGACCTTGATCCGTTTGTTCCAGTCGATCAATTCGGGTGCGAACCAGGAGATATCGTCGCTGTCGATGTCGGCGTCGGTAAAGTGGGCTTCCATGCGAATGCGGGTGTTGAAGTCATCCATATCATCGAGGGTACGGAACCGCATCGCGAAGTAGTTACGGAGATGGCTGTGATTGGTCTGGAGATCGAGGCGGGCGAATTCCATGGCTTCGGGGAACCATCTGATACGGGCGTTGAGCCGCTTCACTTCCAGGCCGCAGCGTTCTTTGGTACTGAGCTGGAGTTGGGCGGTAAGGGTATCGCGGTTGAGCCGGAGGTTGGTGAAGCTGCTGTTGACCGAATAGAAATAAATATGATTGCCGTCAAAGTATTTGTTGATGACGGTATCGGCGGGTTTCTCGTGGCGAAAGGAGCCGTCCCTGATCGTGACATTGGCGGCGGTGACATCCCATTTACCGGGGTTGAGGCGCAGGTGCAGGGGGTCGTTGAGGGGAGCGGTAGTGTCGTCGGGCGGGGTCGGGCGGAGTCCTTTATAGTTGGTGAGGGTAAAGTCGGGGCGGGTGAAGCGGAGGTTCCGGATGCGCGCGACCTTGTCCGAGAAGCTGAGGGTATCGGCGTCGAGGTCCATGGCTCCCAACTGCAGGTCCATGTCTTCGCCGCGCCATGCATCGCGTTTGTTGAGATGGATGCGCGAGAGCTCGATCTGTTTCAGGTCCAGCTGGATGCCGTGGGTGGTGTCTTTTATGGCCGGGCTTCCGGGGGTGGTGGAGAAATAGTCGACGAGGAATTGGTAGTTCCAGACCGAGTCGGTCCAACGGCGGATCCGGATGGAGGCGTCCTGGAGGCCGATATATTTCAACTGTGCGTGATCCTTAAAGAACCACCAGTCGGTGATATTGACCTTCACGGTCCCGGCGTACAGTAGAGTGTCGTTTTTCCGGTCGAGTACGAGGACGTCGCGGAGGAGCATCTTATTGAATAGCGAGAAGTCGACGTTTTTGACCCGGATAGTTGTATTAAGGTCTTTGGAGAGGCGGGAGGTCACTTTGGAGACGAGCCAGGTCTGAACAGGGGGTAACTGGATAAGGACCCATCCCGACACTAATAATAATATAAGAATTAGTAATGTATTACGGAGTATTTTCCAGATCTTTCTCAGGGGCTGTTCCTTTCAGGGTTATATAAAAGTAGTGGTGTTACCGGGAATGTGCAAATTCAGTACCAAAGAGTGATTTTCCGGGGGTTAGACCGGCGGGTTTGAGAAAAGTTTAGCAAGGGGGGCGGAAAATCGGGTTTTGGGGGTCATTGGTTGCGGGTTTCGTGAAGTTCTTGCATTTGGCGGGCGAATTGTTCGGAGGCGCCCCTGGGAATGGACAGGCTTTGCCATTTTTCGTTCCGGATGATCTTCCCGATATAGACGATCTGGCCGACGTGGTGGGGGTAATGGGCCAATTGCCGGTTGATGGCGTCGATGGCGATCAGGGGCTCGTGACGGATGGTGATGGTCTTGAACAGGTCTTCGTCGCGCAGAGCGCGGAGAGCGGAGAGGAGGCAGTTCCAGCCTTCTTCCCAGAGTGCGATCAGGGCATCTTTTCCGAGTGGCGGAGGGTTAAATTCCGTGTCCCGGTTGCGGCCGGGTTTCTCGCCGTCTTCGGTGAGGAAGTTGGTCCAGCGGCTAAGCATGTTGCCGTGGAGGTGGCGGATGATGACGGCGATGGAATTTGATTCTTCGTTTGGGGCGAAATGGAAGTCTGCTTCTTCCAGTTGGGCGAAGGTTTTGTCGCCAAGGATTTTATAGGTCAACAGCCGGTTGATGGCCGAGTCCAGGTAGATGGCGCCGAGTGAGCTCATGAAAGATTTTGTGTGGTGATGGACAAAGATAGGACGGCGGCGCCGAATATCAATAGCCCATGGCAGTGTCATCGCCGCGATGGTCGCCGACGGCCACGATAGTCGTCTTGTGATCATGGCCCGGGTAGACTTTGATCACTTCGGTGCGGCCGATACTGCCGCGGCGGGCGACCTGGTAACCCATTACTTTCAGGCTGTCTTCCGTTGCGGTCGAGAAGGCGGGTTCGACATAGATATCGTCGGGCAGCCATTGGTGGTGGAATTTGGGCAAGTTGACAGCGTCTTCGGGGCTTAGGCCGAAGTCGAGGATATCGACGATGGTTTGGAAGACTGAAGTAGTGATGGTCGTTCCGCCGGGGGTGCCGACGACGAGAGATACTTTTCCGCTGTCGAGGACGATGGTGGGGGACATGGAGCTCAACATCCGTTTGCCGGGCACGATGGAGTTGGCTTCGGCGCCCACGGCGCCGTACATATTGGGGACGCCGGGTTTGATGCTGAAGTCGTCCATCTCATTATTCAGGAAGAACCCTGCGCCGCCGACGACGACGCGGTTGCCGTAGCCCCCATTGAGAGTAGTGGTGATGGATACTGCATTGCCCTGGGCGTCGATGACTTCGAGGTGGGTGGTCTCTTCGCTGGCGGGGGATAGTACGCCGGCTTTGATCACCGTGCTTTTGCCTGCTTTGGCGGGTGGGATCTGGGCGAGGCGGCGCTGCAGGTAGGCGGCGCTTACGAGGGTGTCCACGGGCACGGAGTAATAGTCGCGGTCGCCCAGGTATTGGGCGCGGTCTGCGTAGGCGAGGCGTTCCACTTCTGCCATGAGGTGGACGGCTTTGACGGATTCGAAGCCATAGCTTGCGAGGGGTTGGTCTTCCACCATTTTCAGCATTTGCTGGAGTACGACGCCGCTGCTGCTTGGCAGTGGCATGGTGACGATGGTATGACCGTGGTACGAGAAGATGGTGGGGGTACGTTCAACTGCCTTGAAGCCCTGCAGGTCGGCGGCGGTGATGATGCCTTTGCCGCGCTTCATTTCGGCCAGGATGAGTTGGGCGGTTTCCCCTTCGTAGAAGCCGTTGGCACCTTTATCGCGGATGAGGCGCAGGGTCTTTGCGAGGTCTTTTTGGATGAGGGTATCGCCGGCTTTCCAGTCACCGTCTTTCATGAAGACGGGTTGGACGGTGTTGTATTTCTTGAACGCGTTGCGGGTGCCGTTGAGACTGCGGGCCTCGGCTTCGGTGATGGCAAAGCCTTTTTCGGCCAGGTCGATGGCGGGCTGGATGAGTTGTGCAATGGGCAGCTTGGCGTATTTGAGTTCGGCGAAGATGCCGGCGATGGTCCCGGGGACGCCGGAGGCCAGGTGGCCGTTCTCGCTTAGGCCCTGGACGGGGTTGCCGGAGGGGTCGAGGTACATGTCGCGGGTGGCGGCGGCGGGGGCCTTTTCGCGGAAATCGAGGGCGATGTCGAGGGGCCGGGTTTTGGCGGCGGGGTTTTTGACGAGGTGGGCGACCATGAATCCGCCGCCGCCGATATTGCCTGCGGCGGGATAGACAACGGCCAGGGCGAGTTGGGTAGCGATGGCGGCGTCAACGGCGTTGCCGCCTTTTTTCAGGATTGCGAGCCCGACTGCGCTGGCCAGTGGGTGAGCGGAGACGACGGCGCCGTGAGTTACTTCGACCTTTCGTTGGGTTGTATAGGAATATGGGGTTGGTTGATATGATGGGGGTACTTGCTGCGCGAATCCTGCGGTTGATAATAAGATTGGAATGAAGATGATGAATTTCATGTGCGGAAGTTAGCATTTTTTTTATATTGGGGGTTGTCTTACATTTATCGGCTATGAGCAATTTACTGTTGCCAATCAAGAAGATACTGCTTTCATTTTCCTTCCTTTTTGCGGTTATTATCAGCGGGCGCGGCCAGGAGGTTCCATCGCCACAGCATTTCCTGGGGTATGCGTTGGGCAGCCGGTTCACGACGCATGACAGGATCGTGGCTTATTTTCGGGAGGTGGCGCGGGAGGCGCCGGACCGCATGTTATTGAAGGAGTATGGGAGGACGTATGAAGGGAGGCCGCTGCTCCTGGCCTATATCGCTTCGCCGGAGAATTTGAAACGGCTGGAGGCGATCCGGCTGAATAATCTAAGGCTGGCCGGGGTGTTGCGGGACGGCGTGGCGGAAGATGAGAGTGGCCCGGTGATTGTTTGGTTATCTTATAATGTTCATGGCAATGAGCCAGCCAGTTCGGAGGCGGCGATGAAGACCTTATTTGAGTTGGTAGGCGGAGGGACTGGGGATGAGGTGCGGGCGATGGGGGGCGGGCCGGCGGTCTGGTTGAAGAATACGGTGGTGGTGATCGATCCCTGTATAAATCCGGATGGGCGTGACCGATATGTAAACTGGTATAACGGCGTAGTAGGTATGCAGCCCAACCCCAACCCCCAGGCGAGGGAGCACCGGGAGCCGTGGCCGCACGGGCGGGTCAATCACTACAATTTCGATCTTAACCGGGATTGGGCCTGGCAGACGCAGGTTGAAACGCAGGCACGGTTGAGCCAATTCAATGACTGGCTGCCGCAGGTTCATGTGGACTATCATGAGCAAGGTTATAATGCACCTTATTATTTTGCGCCGGCTGCCGAACCGTATCATGAAGTGATCACGCCGTGGCAGCGCGAATTCCAGATAATGATCGGGAAGAACAATGCCAAGTATTTCGACCGGCACGGGTGGCTGTTCTTCACCAAGCAGGAATTCGATCTATTTTATCCCAGCTACGGGGACACCTATCCGACATATAACGGAGCTGTAGGCATGACATATGAGCAGGGAGGGATCGGCGCGGGGCTGGCGGTGCTGACGAATGACGGGGATACGTTACGACTGGCGGACCGGCTGGAGCATCATTATATTACCGGATTATCGACGATCGAGATCTCTTCCCAGCATGCGGCGCAGCTGTTGAAGCAGTTTCATACTTATTTTGCCGATGCGGTCGAGAATCCAACCGGGGAGTTCAAAGCATATTATATCCGCAGCGACTCTACGGGGGACAGGTTGAAGCGGTTGAAGCAGCTGCTCGACCGGAACCGGATCCAATGGGGTGTTGCGCCTGCCGCTACTTATCTGGGCTTGAACTATGAAACGGGGCGGATGTCGCAGTTCAGGGCTGCCGAGGGGGATATCGTGATCAATGCCAACCAGCCCAAGTCGAATCTGCTGCGCGTATTGTTTGAACGCCAGTCGCGGATCAGCGATTCGATCACCTATGATATTACGGCGTGGTCGGTGCCATTTGTGTATGGATTGCAGGCTTATGGGCTCAGCTCATATGTGGCGGTGCAGAAGCCGGGTGACGGATCGGTTACGGCGGAGGGGATGGAGAACCCGGATACGACTTATGCGTATGCGGTGCGGTGGACTGGGCTAAACAGCGCAAGGTTTCTGAGCCTCTTGTTGCAGAGTGGGGTGAAGGTCCGGTATGCGGAGCGGCCCTTCCAGTCCGGCGGGAAAAGTTTCGATCGCGGGACATTATTGATTGCGCATACCGGGAATGGTCATCTTGGCCGGGAGTTTTGGACGAGAGAGCTGGGACAGATGATCCGTGAGACGGGTGTTTCGGCTGGGCCGATCGCTTCGGGGTTTGTGGAGAAGGGTGCCGATCTCGGCAGTGACCTTGTTCGGATGGTGCATCCGCCGCGGGTGGCGATGCTCACGGGTGACCAGGTCAACTCACAGGATGCGGGGGAGGTATGGCATTTGTTCGAGCAGGAGCTGCACTATCCGATCACCTTGCTGAATGCGACCGAGGTACGCCAGATATCGTGGAAGAATTTTGATGTGCTGATCCTGCCGAACGGCAGTTACCGAGGGGTATTGGAGGACAAGAATGTCGCCGACGGGTTGAAGAGCTGGGTGAGGGAAGGCGGGAGGCTGATCGCGATGCAGGATGCGGTGATGCAGCTGGCGAAGGGGGAATGGGGGATCCGGGAAAAGGCCGAAGGGAATGGAACGGGCAAGGAAGAAGACAAGGACGATAATGCGGGAAAGGTAGACTATTCATTACTGCGGCGGTACAGTGACCGGCAGCGGGAGGAGGTTGTGAACAGCGTGCCCGGGGCCATTTACCGGGTGGAGTTGGACAATACGTATCCGTTGGCGTTCGGCTATCCGGATCATTACTATACGTTGAAGCAGGATTTGAATGTATATGAGTTTTTTAAGGAGGGGGGGTGGAATGTGGGAGTGATCAGGAAGGACAATTATGTTAGTGGGTTTAGCGGGAATAAGGCAAAGGAGCATTTGAAGGATGGGTTGATCTTTGGGGTTCAGGATTTTGGGCGTGGCAAGGTAGTATATATGGCAGATGATCCGTTGTTCCGAAGCTTTTGGGAGAATGGAAAGTTGTTCGTCTGCAATGCGGTATTCCTGGTGGGGCAGTGAGGGGAGGCCGGTTGGGCGGGGCGCCGATTTGGGTGAGCGGTAAGGGGTGGATCGGGGTTTGGATTTATCTTGCGACTATGAATAAGGTGCTTTTTTTCTTTTTGGCTGTGCTTATGGTGGGATCCGGCGCGCGCGGGCAGGGGCCGGCGACGGTGACGTCGGCAGATATCTTTTTAAGGCTGAAAAAATTAAATGTATTGGGCACGGTGTTGTATGTGGCGGCCCATCCGGATGATGAGAATTCGCGGTTGATCGCCTATATGGCCAAGGGCCGGTTATACCGGACGGGATATTTGTCGATGACCAGGGGGGATGGCGGTCAGAATCTCATTGGGGATGAACAGGGGGTTGAACTGGGGCTTATAAGGACGCAGGAGATGATGGCGGCGCGGCGGGTGGATGGCGCGGAGCAATTTTTTACGCGTGCGTATGACTTCGGTTTCTCCAAGTCTACGGACGAAGCGTTGAAAACCTGGGATCATGAAAAGATGTTGAGTGATATTGTCTGGGTGATCCGCAAGTTCCAGCCGGATGTGATCATCACGAGGTTCCCGCCGGACAGCCGGGCGGGGCATGGGCATCATTCGGCGTCGGCGTTGCTGGCGCATGAGGCCTTCGATGCGGCGGCGGACCCGAACCGGTTCCCGGAGCAATTGAAGTATGGGGGGGTCAAACCCTGGAAGGCGAAGCGGGTATTATGGAATTCCTTCAATTTCGGGCCCGGTTTAAATACAACGAGTGAGGACCAGATGAAAATCGACGTAGGTGGGTTCAACCCAATCCTCGGCAAGAGTTATGGCGAGTTGGCCGCGATCAGCCGGACCAATCACAAGAGCCAGGGCGCGGCACTGACGCCTGCCCGTGGCGAGTCTATGGAATATTTCAACCTGGTGGCGGGTGATCCGGCGCATAATGATCCGATGGAGGATGTGGTTACGGATTGGGGGCGGGTGGAGAACGGGAGTGAGATCGGGTTGATGGTGGACCAGGTGGTTAAGGATTTTTCTTTGATGGCGCCGGAGAAGAGCGTGCCGGGGTTGGCCGGTATTTACAAGGTGATCTCGCAGTTGCCGGACGGCTATTGGAAGACGCAGAAGTTAAAGGAGGTGAGGGATCTTATCGCGGATTGCAGCGGGCTATGGCTGGAGGCGGTAGTAAGGGCGCCGTATGCGGTGCGGGGCGATTCGCTGACGATCAACTTCGTGGTGAATGACAGGCTCGGTGCGGATATGACGGTGAATGGCGTTGGATCGGGTGATTTCGATACCGCGCTCAACCAGCGGCTGGCGGCGGATAAAAACTTCTTTTTTTCGCGGTCTGTGTTCGTGTCGCAGCGGCAGCCTTTGACGCAGCCTTACTGGTTGGAGGAGCCGATGTCGCCTGGTCATTTTAATGTAGGTAATCAGCTGTTGATCGGAGATCCGGTAAGCGCTCCGGCTTTCGTGGCGAATTTCAGGATAATGGTAGATGGCCTGCTGCTGAATTTTTCGCGGCCGGTCCAATACAAGTATACGCATCCGGTCAAGGGAGAAGTTTACGAGCCGTTGACGATCCTGCCCCGGGCCACGGCGCAGTTCGATCCGGGGCTGTTGGTATTTACGGACGGGGAGAAGAAAGAATTCGAAGCGACTGTGCAGGACCGTACCGGGCACGGTCATCCGCCGGCGTTGGGTTTGACGGTTGCGCCGGCGCTATCTGTACAGGCTGTCGGGGGTGGAGTTTCGGGCGACCCCTCCTGGATGGCGAAACCGGTGAGTAAGGGGACGGCGGTGGTTTCGGTGGTTGGCGTGTTCAATGAGAACGGTCAGAAGGATACGGCGATGGAATTACGGACGCTCGCGTATGACCATATACCACGCATCGATTATTTCCGGCCGGCCGAAGAGATGTTTACGATCGCCAGTATCAAAACCTCCGGTCATCGCATCGGCTATATCGAAGGCGCGGGGGACAAGGTGCCGGAGGCGTTGCGGCAGATGGGGTATGAGGTTGTCACGTTGCGGGAACGGGAACTGGCGTCGGCGTCTTATTTGCAGCAATTCGATGCGATCATTGCCGGGGTCAGGGCCTATGATGTGCATCCGTGGCTAACGGCGAGGCATGAGGTGTTAATGGAGTATGTCAAGAACGGGGGCAACTTTGTGGTACAATACAACAGGGGCGATCTTGGGCAGATGAAGACGACGATCGGGCCTTATCCGTTTGCAGTCGGCAATATCCGGGTCACGGACGAATTGGCAAAGGTCAATTTTGCGCTGCCGGATCATAAGGTTTTACATTTTCCCAATACGATTACGGATGAGGACTTCAACGGTTGGATCCAGGAGCGGGGGATCTATTTTGCGGGTAAGGTGGATACGGCTTATCAGGAGGTGTTGTCAATGAGGGACCCGGGCGAGGACGAGCAGAAGGGCAGCCTGGTGATCGCGAACTATGGAAAAGGTGTTTTCGTGTATACGGGGCTGGTATTTTTCCGGGAGTTGCCGGCGGGTGTTCCGGGGGCGTACCGGCTGATGGCGAATATTATTGCTTTAAATCATAAGAAGGGATTCTAACAGCATATGAATCGAAGAAGGGATACGGCGATCGTGGTCGCTATAGTTGTAGGGTTGGTGTTGGGGGGGCTAATCAAGCGGGTTACTATCGGGTTGTTGATAGGGTTGGGTATCGGGTTGTTGGTGGCGTCGCTGATCTCGAACAGAAGGAGGAGGTAATTTCTTATTATATGGAGCGTGAACAGGACCCTGAAGAAAGAGCGCCGTTGTTCGGCAAGTGGAGCTATTGGTATATGCTGGTGGCAGGGTTCCTGCTGCTGTGTATCGGGTTCTTCTATTTCCTGACCAAACATTTTTCATGAGTCGCCCGGATTGGATCGTTCTGGTATTGACTTTACTGGCGATCATTGCCTATGGATTGTACAAGAGCCGGACCAGCAGGGATCTGGACGGGTATATCCTGTCGAACCGGATGGTGCCGTGGTACATGGTCTTATTGGGTATCATGGGTACGCAGGCCAGCGCGGTGACTTTTCTTTCGGCGCCGGGGCAGGCGTTTACTGATGGGATGCGGTTCGTGCAGTATTATTTCGGGTTGCCGCTGGCGATGATCGTGGTATGCGCGAGCTTCGTTCCGGTCTTTCGCCGGTTGAAGGTCTACACGGCCTATGAATTCCTGGAGCAGCGTTTCGATCTGAAGACCAGGGCGCTCACTTCCTTTCTTTTCTTAGTTCAGCGCGGGGTTTCGACGGGGATAAGTATTGCGGCGCCTTCGATCATCCTGTCGTCGTTGCTGGGGTGGAATATTCTCTGGACGAATATCTTTATGGGCGGGCTCCTGATCATCTACACGGTCAGCGGAGGGGCTAAAGCGGTGGCGTATACGCAGCAGCTGCAGATGATCATCATTTTCAGCGGGCTGGCGATCGCGGGGTATATGGTTATCCACAAGCTGCCGCAGGGTGTGGGGTTGCGGGAGGTGCTGCATATCGGCGGGAAGGCGGGCAAGCTCAATATAATTACGACGGGGTTCCGAAAGGGCGGCGGTTTTGACTGGAATGACCGTTATAATCTGCTTAGTGGGATCATTGGCGGGTTCTTCCTGCAGCTGTCTTATTTCGGTGCTGACCAGTCGCAAGTTGGCCGGTATCTGACGGCGAGGTCGCTTACGGAGAGCCGGCTGGGGTTGTTGTTGAACGGGCTGGTGAAGGTGCCGATGCAGTTCCTGATCCTGTTGTTGGGAGTGATGGTGTTCGCCTTCTACCAGTATAATCCGCGGCCGGTGTTCTTCAATCGGGCGCAGGTCGAAAGTCTATCGCATTCGAAGTATAAGGACTCGCTAGCGGTGTTGATGGCGCGATATGCGGCGGGTGAGAAGGAGAGATTGGGGGCGGTGGGAGATCCGGGTATACGGGCGGTTGAGTTGGCGCGGGCGCAGGAGGGGGATCGGGCGACGGTCAAGCGGTGGCTCGATGATCCTGCGGTCGGGGGTGATTCGAATGACACGAACTATATCTTTTTGCGGTTTGTGACCGACTATCTGCCGGTGGGGTTGATCGGGTTGCTGATCGCGGTGATCGTCCTGGCGGCCTGGGGGTCGATCGCGGCGACGCTGAATTCGCTTGCTTCGTGCACGATCGTGGACTTTCACCGGCGGTTTGCGCGGAAGGCATTGCGCCCGGAACAGGAGTATCGGATGTCGCGTTGGTATACGTTGTTGTGGGGGGTGTTTTGTGTGGCGATGGCGCAGTTGGCGTATAATATCGGGAATAGTTTGATAGAGGCGGTGAATGTGCTGGGGTCATTGTTTTATGGCGTGATACTGGGGGTATTTCTTGTAGCTTTCTTTCGGCGGCGGACGGGGGGGCGGGCGGTATTTATCAGTGCGGTGGTGGTGGAGATCGGGGTGATCGTGCTAGGCGTGTTGGGAAAGCGGGGGATTGTGCCGCTGGGCTTTTTGTGGTACAATGTCGTCGGGGCGGTAGGGGTTGTGGTATTGAGCGAAGTGTTGCAGGTTTGCTTCGGGCGGACAGGGGATGTATCGAAAGCGAACAGGAACCAAGAGGTTGGTTAGAGCAATGGGTTGACGGTCAACGGGATGATAAACCGGCATTGTTGCTGCGGGTTTAGGGCAAATACCTCCTCCATGATCTTCCATTTTTTCAAAACTGCTTTCAGAAATCTGAGGGCGAATAAGGTCTATTCTGTTTTGACGGTGGCCGGACTAGGTGTCGGCATTGCCGTTTTCCTGGTGATCTTTCTGTTTATCCGGTATCAGGAGAGTTTTGACGGCTTTCATTCGAAAAAGGCGAATATCTACCGGATGTTGACGAAGGGCGATAAGCCGGGTGATCAGGCGCTGGCTTCGGTGTATTATCCTTTGCCGGGAGCGATGGCGCATGATTTTCCGGACTGGAAGGTGACGGGGGTATATTCGATAGGCGGTGTTCCGGTCATGACCCTGGGTGCGGACGGGAATACAGAAAAGGCGTTTACGGAGAAGGATGGGGTTTTCTTTGTGAATACGTCCTTCTTCGGCATATTTGACTTTCCCTTGCTGGCGGGTGAACCAGACAAATCACTGGCCGACCGCAGTTCGGTGGTGCTCAGCAAGCGTGTCGCGGAGCGGTATTTTGGGGACTGGCAGAAGGCGGTCGGCCGGTCGATCAAATGCTTCGGAACGAGTGTTTTTAAAGTATCGGGCATCCTTGCCGATCCCCCTTCGAATACGGATTTTAAGCTGGATTTGGTATTCCCTTATCCGGCACTGAACTTTGACACAGTTACGGACTGGTCCACCGTGAACAGTAACAATGGATGTTATGTGTTGTTGCCGGCGGGCGTCGATACTCTGGCGGCTGACCGGCAATTAAAGGCTTTTGCCAGGAAATATCAAGCCCCTGATAATAAGAACACCCAAATCGTCCGATCGCTGGGCGAGGTGCATTTTGACCCTCAGGTTGGGAACTTTAGCGGCAAGACGATCACGGTGGCGCGGATTCGCAGCTTATGGCTGATCGCTTCCTTTATCCTCCTGATCGCGTGTGTCAACTTTATCAATATTGCGACTGCGCAGGCGGTGAACCGGGCGAAGGAGGTAGGGGTGAGGAAAGTGCTGGGAGGCGGGCGGCTTCAGCTGCGGGTGCAATTCCTGCTGGAAGCGTTGTTGCTGGTGGTAAGCGGCGTGGTGCTGGCGGCATTATTGGTCGGCGTCCTGGCGGGGCCGATCAGCAGCGTGATGGAGATCCCGGTGTCGATGGGATTGTTTGGGGAGCCGGAGGTGCTGATATTCCTGGGTGCGACGGTGGTAGCGGTGACCTTGCTTGCGGGCTTCTATCCGGCGCTGGTGTTGTCAAGCTTTAATCCGATCACGGCGCTCAAGACGAAACTGATTTCACGGGGAGCCCGGGGGATTACGCTGCGGCGGGGTCTGGTGGTATTTCAGTTTGTGATCGCGCAGGCGTTGATCATCGGGGTCTTCCTGATCGTCCGGCAGCTGGATTTCGTTACGCATGCGCCGATGGGTTTCGATAAAGCGGCGATCATTACGGTCCCTATTCCGGGGGACAGCCTGAGCGTCAGTAAACGGAGCTATTTGCGGGACCGGCTCCTGGCCATTAAAGATGTCCGGATGGTCAGCTATAACAACAATAGCCCGGCATCCGACAACAATTGGTGGTCGGATTTCAAATTCGATCATTCGTCGAAGAGTGCGAATGTGTGGGTTGTCGAGCGATGGGCCGATCCCGATTATCTGGCGACCTACTCGGTGCCGTTAGTTGCCGGCCGAAATATTACACGCAACGATTCGATCCTGGAGTTCCTGGTCAATGAAACAGTCGTCAGGAAATTGGGGTTTGCCCATGCGGAGGATGTGCTCAATAAAGAGCTCGAAGTATCGGATGGCGGTAAAGTCGGCAAAGTAGTGGGGGTAGTCAGGGATTTTCATCAATCAACGTTGAAGGATTCGCTGACCGGAGTGCTTGTGTTGCATGGTCCCGGATTCTATACTTCGGCTGGGATAAAGATGACCGGTGACAATCTTCCGGCTACGATCGCGGCGATCCGGCAGCTGTGGGGAAAAGTTTATCCCGAGTATGTATTCGAGTATCAGTTCGTGGATGAGACAATCGCAAACTTTTATAAAGAGGATGCTAAAATGTCGGAGTTCTATAAGATTTTTGCTGCCATTGCGATCTTCCTGAGCTGTCTGGGGCTGTATGGGCTGGCAAGCTTTATGGCGGCGCAGCGGTTGAAGGAAGTAGGGATACGTAAGGTATTGGGGGCGTCGGCGGGGAATATCGTGTATCTGTTCACGAGGGAATTCATGGTGCTGGTCGGGATCGCGTTTTTGATCGCGACGCCGATCGCGTGGTATTTTGTTCATAACTGGATCCAGCAGTATGTGTTCCGCATTCCGATCAGCGGGTGGGTATTCGTTGTGGGCGGGTTGGTTGCGTTGGTGATCGCGTTGGGGACGGTGAGTGCTCAGGCTTATCGGGCGGCTGCGGTGAATCCGGTGAGGAATTTGAGGACGGAGTAACCGAAGGTTTAAAGAGCCGCCCCACCTGTTGTGAGCAGATAAGGGCGGTTCAGGTGAGTGGCCGCGACATCGCATTGGATAAGGATGCGGAACGGCCGGATATGTAGACAGTGAGCGTTTCTGAAATAGTCAGGAACCAGACGGCCCCATTCAATATCCGCAAAAATGACCATGTAAAGAAACAAAGGGCTGCATGCCGCAATAGAAAGCAGGTTTGGCGGCACCAACGGCTTAAACCGGGCTGTCCGGGTTACAAAGCGGGTACTGGCTGCGGTCAGGCTGGAGGAGAGCGCCGTTGGTCCGCAGCAGGAGGCCGATTGGGTGATTATGCCGAGATGCTTAGAAAAGATGGCTTTTTTTCCGAGATTTGACGGAAATGAGGCGGATCCTTTTACATGTGACGTTCTGGGTCGTCTATACCTTGCAGGATGCGCTTGTCGGCATGGTATGGGCAGGATCGGAGAGTCCGGTCGGCAGCGGACCGTTCTGGAAAGCGCTTCTGGACGCCATGCTTTGTCTTGTTTCCAAGTTCATCTTCACCTATTTTTTGCTGGAAGTATCCGTTCCGCGCATCGTCGCGGGGAAATATCGGCTCTCACGGATCGTGGGCGAAATGGTCATCGTCTTCTTCATCTCGATCTTCGTGTACCGGGTGATCGCCTTTTACGTCATCTTTCCCGTTGTATACGGGAAACCAAGTCCGACGGGCCTTTTCTCACTTCCAGGCGCCTTGGCCGCCGTGATGGATATTGGTTTTGTCGCGGGGGTAGCGACCGTCCTCAAATTCGTGGGGGTCCAAATGCGGACAAAGGAAAATGAAAAGCTCCTTGTCCGGGAAAAGCTGGAAGCGGAGCTGAAATTCCTCCGGCAACAGACGAGCCCGCATTTCCTGCTAAATACGCTGAACAATGTATACGCGTTGGCGCGAAAGAAGTCGGATGATACCGCGGAGGTGGTGATGAAGTTATCCGAGTTGCTGCGTTTTATCCTCTATGAATCGAGCGACCCCGTGATCCCGCTGATCGGGGAGATCAAGGTACTCGAGGATTACCTGGCGTTGGAGAGGATGCGGTATGACCGGCGGCTTACGGTAAGCTTTAAGAAGGAGTTGGACGCGGAATGTTACAAGATCACGCCGCTCCTGCTGTTGCCCTTCATCGAGAATGCGTTCAAGCATGGGATCAGCGAAAGCCGGTTCGAGTCGTACATTTATATCTGTATCCGGGTGGAGCGGGGCCGGCTGGAATACACCGTGGAGAATTCCAAGGACGATGGCGCCCGCGAATTGACCAATAAGAATATCGGGCTGGTCAATGTCAGGAGGCGGCTTGAGCTGACCTATAAAGATTATGACCTGGATATTTTTGAGGAGCCGCATAGTTACCGCGTAAATCTTTCACTCAATCTGGAAAGCCGTGTTGAAATATAGCTGTCTTGTCGTTGAGGACGAGCCGCTGGCGGCCGAGATCCTCGTTGATTATATCAGCCAGGTCCCATTCCTGGAGCTCAAGAGTGTTTGCTCCGACGCCATTTACGCCATGGAGATATTGCAGACGGAAAAGATCGACCTCATCTTCCTGGATATCCATCTGCCCAAGCTAAAGGGAATGGATTTCCTGGAATCGCTGAAGGCTCCGCCAAGCGTCATCATCACCTCTGCCTATAAAGATTATGCGCTTCAGGCGTTCGATGTAGGTGTCATCGACTATTTGTTGAAACCGATCAGGTTCAACCGGTTCCTCAAGGCCGTGGGCAAGATGAACCAGCCTGGCCGCCCGCATGCTATCGAACCGGGACCCGTCGCGGCGGTTGAGCGGAAGCATGTATATTTCAATGTCGGCAAGAAACGCGTAAAGATCTATATTGACGAGATCCAGGTCATCGAAAGTTTGCGGGAGTATGTGCGGATCACGACGCAGGAAAAGAGCATACTCGTCAAATACCATATAGCGGAAATGGAGGAGTTGCTGTCGAAGGACAATTTCCTGCGGGTGCATCGCTCGTTTATCGTTTCAACAAGCAAAATAACGGCCTTCACGGCCACGGAGGTCGAGATCGGCGGCAAACAGATCCCCATAGGCAGGAGTTATAAGGAACTGGTTATCGTCCTGCTGGAAGGCGGGGAAAGATAGGGGCCGTTATTGCAGGGACGCGATGAGTTTTTGGTTGAGGACGACGAAATCGTTGTTATTGTATTGTTTTGAAAGGTCCATGGACTTTTGGGCCGTGGCAATGGCTTCCTGTTTGCGGCCGAGTTTGGCAAGGCAGCGTGCCTTTTGGTAGACGGCGAAATAGGCGGTCGGGTCCTGGGCGATTGCCTTGTCGAACCATTCCAATGCTTTATTGAGATCCTTCCCATTTTCCAGGTAATAGAATGCGGCCTGGTAGTAGGGGCGGTTGTCCTTAACCAGGGTATTGTTGATCTCCGCCATGACCTTTGAGTCCGTGTTCGTGCCGATGGGGAAGCCGATGGCCACGTTGTCCCAGAGAAGGTCGAGGTTGCAGGAGTTGCCGGTGATATTCGAGAATTCAAGGGTCATCGTCTCGACGGCGAAGGGCAGGGTGTGCGGGCTTGCCTGGATGCGGACGATGTCCTGGTCCTGGTGGTAGGCAGCGGGATTGGTGACGTCGGTCTGGCGGGTGATGATGAATGTCCATTCGTCAGCGCCGGGGATGGTAAGGAGGCCATATTTTCCAGGGGCGATGGCGGTTCCGCCGATGGTCACCGTATCACCGAAGGTCAGTGTGGTGGCCTGGTTTGCGCCGGTGCGCCAGATTTTGCCGTAGGGGACGAGGTCGCCGAAGATCTTGCGGCCTTTTACTCCGGGACGCGAGTATGACAATTCGATCGTCGAGAGGCCGAAGTCCTGACGGATGAATTGTGGTGTGGAGGTAGAGGGGGTTCTGAGTGATTGGGCGGATGCGGACATAAGGACGGTGCTGCAAATGGCAGACAGTAGCAGGATCTTTTGCATGATGGTTAGATTTTGAGAAGCCGAAATTACGGGAAGTTGACGGTAACGGAGGCGCGGATCTTTTTGCCCCGGGTCAGGTGCCAGGCGGGGCCGTCGGTAACGAGGCGGAGGATGCCGGCGTCGTGAGCGGGTGACAGGGATTGCTCTATTTTGAAGTCGGAAAGAGAGCCATTCCGGGCGACGATGAAGGATACGGTTTCGGTTCCGGAGACCATGGAATCGAGCCCCAGATTTTTTCGTGCCACGCTAAGGTACTGCAGGTAGGCCTGGCGGCCGATGACCGGGGCGGCGTGGGTCCAGAGGGTATCGAGTTTCTCGTCGCTGTCGGATGGGGCGGCGGCCTCTCTCTCTTTGCGGTGGATGCCATAGCCGGCGACGACCACTTCATCGAGGTTGGCGTTACTGGGTTTCAGATGAATGATGTTGTTTGTCGCGTCTTCTGTGCTGAGGGCATTTATGGCCAGGGATGTATGGTCGTAGCCGATCAGGGACACGGTCAGTTGGCGGGTGGAGTCGCGGGGGTGGAGGCTGATCCTGAAGTAGCCTGATTCATCGGTGGTGGTGCCATAGCCGTAGTTACCGTTGAGGGCAAGGAAGGCGCCGGCGAGGGGGTGGTTTTGCGGGTCCAGAACTTTCCCGCTGAAGACCAGGGAATAGGCGGGGGTTGCGGGGGTTGGGTTGAAGAAATCGTTGGTCATCGCCGGTTGCCGCTGCTTCGACCTGTTGAGCGTGAGGCCGAGGGTGTCGGCTTTATATTGGATGCCCGGGATGGATTTGAACTGGACTAATTTGGTTGTGTCAAAGTTCTTGTTGAGGGCGAGGCCGGCGGTGCGGCCTTCGAGTGGGGAGGAAAGGGTGGCGCTATCGTCGGAGTGCGCGGCGGGGGTGGGTTGGCTGAAATAGGAGACTGGGGCGGACCGCTTTTTTTCGACCCGGGTTTGCGCGAGGGTAAATTGGATGCTGTCGGCGGCGGCGGGGGCGGCTATTTTCAGTTCGGGGGCGGCGGGGGCAGCTTTGACTCCGGCGGGGGCTGGGGTGCTGCGGGGCGCGGCGGCGACGGTTTCGGGGGCGCGGTGAGGGATGACCAAGTAATGGTTTAAGAAGGTATAGCCGATGCCTAATAGCAGGATCAGGGCGGCCGCGACTACGATCCGGCGTTGGATGAAGATGATCTTGCGGCGACGTTTGCTTTCCGCAACCCTCTTATTCAATCTTTCGTGCAGGTCGTAAAGGTCTTGTTGGTGATCGGCAGTAGGGTGTGACGTCATTCCTTCGATGGCATCGGCGAGGAAGGGGTCGTCGAGGGCTGCCCGCTCGAGGTCGTGCATTTCGCGGGCCGTGAGTTCTCCTTTCCGATATTTTTCGATATCTGAAGCGGTATATGGGGCGGTATGTTTGTTGTTAGCGCTCATTTTGTTTCACCGGCCGGAGTTGGATGGGTCTCGTGTTGTTGCATGCAGAGCCGGAGGTTGCGTCTTCCGTTCTGGATCAGGCTTCGGACTTTGTTCCAGTCGTAACCGGTGATGGTTTCAATTTCCTTATAGCATTTATTTTCCAGGTAGAAGAGGGTGACGACAGTCTTTTGATCGGCAGACAGCGTTTCGATGCAATCAGACAATTTGTCCAGGCGGGCCTCCTTTTCCATTTTATCATTCAGATGCCGTTCGTCCGCCGTTTGCATAAGTTCCGGGTCGAAGGAGCTGACCTTAAAGCGGCTCGAGGATCGCAATTGCATGAGGCAGTGATTCCTGGCCAAGGTGTAGAGCCACCCCTTAAAGTTGGTGATGTCGTGGCGGGGGAGTTTGGCGGCCAGTTCTTCAAAGATATCCATCACCGCGTCTTTGGCTAATTCCCTGTCTTCCAGATATTTGAGACAGACGCCAAAAAGGAGGTCGAGGTATTTTTGGTAAAGTTGGGCGAGGACTTTCAGGTCCCTGGAATGGCGGTAGGCGGCGACTAATTCGAGGTCGGTCGGGTCGATACCATTTCCGTTGGATGATATGGTCGTCAGAAAGGTCAAAATGGGGGTTGGGAGGTTAACGGTTGACAAAGTACGAAAAATTCCGGGGATCCGGGGGGGCGGGTTCGGGGGGTCGTGGCCGGGCGGGTTCGGGAACTAGTAGGTATGGATTCGGGAGCTGTGGCCGGTGGGTTCAGGAACTGTGGCCGGGCGGGTTCGGGAACTAGCGGCGGTAGGCGGGGTGATAGCGGCGAAGGGTTTCGCGGAGGAATTCGCGGTCAAGATGAGTATAGATCTCGGTGGTGGTGATGCTTTCGTGGCCGAGCATTTCCTGGACGGCGCGAAGGTCGGCGCCGCCTTCGACGAGGTGGGTGGCGAAGGAATGCCGAAAGGTATGCGGAGAGATGTTTTTGCTGATCCCGGCTTGTTCCGCCAGGTCTTTCAAGAGCAGAAAGATCATGACCCGGCTAAGGCGGCTACCGCGACGGTTGAGAAAAAGGATGTCTTCATGGCCGGGGCGGACGTCGAGATGCGTGCGGATCAACTGCTGGTAGATACGGATGGCGTCGATGGCGGTATCGCCGATGGGCACGAGCCGTTCCTTGTCGCCTTTGCCGATCACGCGGATATAGCCCAGTTCGGGGTAGAGGCAGGAGATGCGAAGGTTGACCACCTCGCTCACGCGGAGACCGCAGCTGTACATCGTTTCGAGGATGGCGTGGTTGCGGTGGCCTTCGGGTTTGCTATGGTCGATCTGCCGGATGATGGTCTCGATCTCTTCGATGCTCAGCACGTCGGGCAGGGCTCGTTTTAATCGCGGGGATTCGAGTAGGGTGGTAGGGTCCTGCCGGACGATCTGTTCGATGACGCAATATTTAAAAAATGAGCGGATGCCTGATAGGATGCGCGCCTGGGACGCGGCGTTGAGGCCAAGTGAGGCGATCCAGTGGAGAAAGGACTGGAGGTCTTTCAGGGCGATCGCATCGGGCGATTTGAGGTCGCCGGCGGATTGGAGGTATTGGGTCAGCTTGTCGATGTCTCGCAGGTAGGCTTCGATGGAATTGTCCGAGAGGGATTTTTCCAATTGGAGCCAGGCCTTATAACCTTTTTTATAGGGTTCCCACATACGGCGAAGATACCCGAAAAAATTCTTTGTAACTCCCGGTGATTGCGGCATATTTGCCAAAGTGAACCACGAACCAACCCGGTACACCTTTTGAAATGGCTATCACAGTTAACTTGAGATCGTTCAGGCAGCAGGTAAGGCGCACCAAACGGCGGATGCGGAGTTTCCTAACCCGATTGGAGAAGAAGGCCCCGCGGGAGTTACAGCGGGTGGCGGCGGATGCGGATAAGGAAGCATGGCAGCGGACGGATTGCCTGGATTGTGCCAATTGTTGCAAGACGATGTCGCCTACGTATACACAGAAGGATATCCGGCGGATCTCGGCGCATCTCGGGATGACGGAGAAAGCGTTCCGTGAGAAGTGGTTGTATAAGGACAGGACAGGAGACTGGATGAATGTGAAACAGCCTTGTCAATTCCTGGATCTGAAGACGAATATGTGTAATATTTATGCGGTCCGGCCCCGGGACTGCGCTGGTTTTCCGCATCACTACAAAAAGATGAACGCTGATTATATGCATATGTACAAGCAGAATATAGAATATTGTCCGGCAACGTACAGGTTAGTGGAGGGCGTGATGGCGCGGTTGGCGAAGGATGCCGGGTAGCCGGTGGCGGGGGATGGCGGCAGGTCGCGGGGGAGGTTCGGGGATGAGGGAGTGGCGGCAGGTCGCGGGGGAGGTTCGGGGATGAGGGATGCCCGCAGTTCGGGGGGGCTACAGATAGACATCTTCAATCAGAAAATATTCCGGGTCGGCGTCTTTTTGGAAGGTGATAGCCAGCACATCGAATTGGATTCGGGTATGACCGGGGTGGTCAAGCAGCCAACCGGCGGCGGCTTGCAGCAGGTGTTCGATCTTTTTTCTGTTGACGCTTTTTTCCGGTGGTCCGTAGGCGTTGGACTTCCGGCTTTTGACTTCGATGAGATGGATGACGTCCTTCCGGGCGGCGATGATGTCGATTTCCCAACGGCGGTGTCGCCAGTTTCGGTGGAGGATATCGTAGCCCTGGCGTATCAGCCATTCTGCGGCAAGCTCTTCTCCTCTTTTACCTGTACGGATATGTGGCACCATACTTGTAATTTGTTATATAAGATCGGATAAGTTTATGAATAAGGAACGTAAAGTTTTTAAGCTCCGGGGCAAGGTTCAGCATTATGCGTGGGGGGGGAGTGATTTTATTCCGAGGCTGTTGTCGATTGACAATCCTGATCGTAAGCCTTTTGCGGAATATTGGATGGGCGCGCATGAGAATGCGTCGGCGGTGTTGGATGGAGCGGCGGGCGAAGCGATATCGCTTCGCGATTATCTTCGGGGGAGCCCGGCGGAAAGGTTGGGGGGGTATACGGCGGAGCGGTTCGGAAGGCTGCCTTATCTGTTGAAGATCCTGGATGTAAAGGATATGTTGTCGATACAGGTGCATCCTTGCAAAGGGGCGGCGGAAGAGGAATTTGCGGCGGAAAATCAGCGGGGAATACCGTTGAACGCGCCGGACAGGAATTACAAGGATGACAATCACAAGCCGGAGTTGATGGCTGCGTTGAGCGATTTCTGGCTTTTGCATGGATTCAAGCCGGAACAGGACTTGATACGAATCCTGGCGGATACGCCTGAACTGAATTTCCTGATGCCGGTATTTTCGGTAGGCGGATATCAGCAGTTATACAAAACCGTTATGGAGATGCCGCAGTCCGGGGTGGATGAGGTATTGGAGCCATTGCTGGATCGTATTTTGCCGCTGTATCATGATGGCGGCCTGGTCCGGGGTGAAGAGCATTTCTGGGCGGCGCGGGCGGCGTTAACCTATAATGAAGGAGGGCGGATCGACCGGGGGATCTTCTCGATCTACTTCTTCAACCTTTTGAATCTTCGTCCGGGCGAGGCGATCTTCCAGGATGCGGGTGTGCCGCATGCGTACCTGGAGGGGCAGAATGTGGAGATCATGGCCAATTCCGACAATGTGCTGCGCGGCGGGTTGACGCCGAAGCATGTGGATGTGCCGGAGTTGATGAAGCATGTGCGGTTTGAGGCGACGCAACCGCGGATCATTGTCGGGGATAGGGATGCGGGTCATATCACGGTCTATACTACGACTGCCCCGGATTTCGAGCTCAGCAGGATTAGCCTTTCGGCGGGTGAGGCGGTGACGGCAAAGGCGCATTCGACCGAGGTGTATATTGTAATGGAGGGCCGGGTAGGGGTAATTGAGGAGGGGGGAGCGCCGTTCAGCCGGGGGCGGGGGGAGTGTTTTGCGGTGATATATAAGGGAAGGTTCGAGCTGAAGGCCACGGCGGATGCCGTGTTGTATCGGGCGGCGGTGCCGGTTCCGCGCAGTTAGGTGCGTGCTTCTTTTTCGAATGCTTCGTCGATGAGGAGGCCGGTGCCGTCGGCAGCGGCGGTGGCCAATTCGTCGCAGCGGTTGTTGTAGGGGTTGTCGGCGTGGCCGCGGACCCACACGAAGCGGATGGTATTCCTGCGGGATAGTTCATGGTAGTGCAGCCAGAGGTCTTTATTCTTTTTCCCTCCTTTGAAGTTGGTCGCGATCCAGTTGGTAAGCCAACCTTGTTCAACGGCTTTGACGACGTATTGGCTGTCGGAGTAGATGGTGATTTTGAGGTTGTCGCGCTTAAGCGCTTCCAGGCCGGCGATAACGGCCATCAGTTCCATCCGGTTGTTAGTGGTATATCGAAAGCCGGCGGAGAGTTCCCTGCGGTGGCCGCCCCACAAGAGGATGGCTCCGTAGCCACCGGGGCCGGGATTGCCGCGGGAGGCGCCGTCGGTGTAGATGGTCAGCTCATTGGTCATCCGACAAAGATAGGGGTTGGCGCGCAGAGGCGTAGGGTGCGATTGGGATGGGATTGAGATGGGGTCGGTATGGGATCGGTATGAGATCGGTATGAGATCGGGATGGGATCACACCTGGATCACACCGGGGTTGAAGTCGGGCATGCGGGGGTTATGGGCGGCGGCGCGGATGCCTTCCGCGATGACGCGGCGGGTATCGACGGGGTCGATAATAGCGTCTACCCAAAGTCGTGCGGCGGCATAGTAGGGGGATGTTTGCTGGTCATAGCGGTTCTTTATCTCGTCCAGCAATTTCTTTTCTTCGGACGGGTCGATAACTTTTCCTTTTGTTTTCAGTGCACTGACCTGGATCTGCAGCAAGGTCTTTGCGGCCTGTTCGCCCCCCATGACGGCGATGCGGGCAGTGGGCCAGGCGTAGATGAAACGGGGGTCGTATGCTTTCCCGCACATCGCGTAGTTGCCGGCGCCATAGGAGTTGCCGATAATGACCGTGATCTTGGGAACGACCGAGTTGGCCACGGCGTTGACCATTTTAGCGCCATCCTTGATAATGCCGGCGTGTTCGCTGCGGGAGCCCACCATAAAGCCTGTGACATCCTGGAGGAAAATCAGGGGGATCTTTTTCTGGTTGCAGTTCATGATAAAGCGGGCGGCTTTGTCGGCGCTGTCGTTATAGATCACGCCACCCATCTGCACCTCTCCTTTCCGGGTCTTCACTATTTTGCGCTGATTGGCGACGATACCGACGGCCCAGCCGTCGATGCGGGCGTAGCCGGTAAGGATGGTTTTGCCGTAGTCTTCCTTGAATTGGTCGAATATGGAGTCGTCGACGATCCTCCGGATAATTTCGATCATATCATAGGGGCGGGTCGCGTCGGTGGGAACCAGGCCATAGAGTTCTTCCACGGGATGGAGGGGGGCTTTCGCCTCAGTCCGGTCGAAGAGGGTGGCCGGGGGATGGCCAGCCCGGGTGGGATCGGGCGACGGGGCAAGCGGGGGATGGCCGAGTTTGCCCATGATCCTTTTGACCTGATCGAGGCATTCCTGTTCGGTCGCGAATTTATAGTCCGCGATCCCGGAGATCTCGGTGTGGGTAACGGCGCCGCCCAGGGTTTCCGCGTCGATCTGTTCGCCGATGGCTGCCTTTACGAGATAGGGGCCGGCCAGGAAGATCGAGCCGTTGCCTTCGACCATAATGGTCTCGTCGCTCATGATCGGCAGGTAGGCGCCGCCGGCTACGCAGGGGCCGAGGACGACGGCGATCTGGGTAATGCCCATAGCGCTCATCCGCGCGTTATTTCGGAAGATGCGGCCGAAATGCTCCTTATCGGGGAAGATCTCGTCCTGCATGGGCAGAAAGACCCCGGCGCTATCCACAAGATAGACAACCGGCAGATGATTTTCCATGGCTATCTCCTGCATGCGCAGGTTTTTCTTGCCGGTGATCGGAAACCAGGCACCGGCCTTTACGGTCTGGTCGTTGGCGAGGATCACGCATTGGCGCCCGCTGATATATCCGACACCTGCTACCGTGCCGCCGGCCGGGCAGCCGCCTTGTTCCTCATACATTTCATATCCGGCGAAGGCGCCGATCTCGATGAAGGGTGACCCTTCGTCGATGAGGTATTGGATGCGTTCGCGGGCGGTGAGCTTATTCTTTTCATGTTGCCGCTCGATCGCGGTCCTCCCGCCGCCGAGCATGATCTTATCCAGCCGGGTACGCCAGCCGCTGACGGCCCGGCGTAAGGAGTCTTCGTTCTTGTTAAAATCAAGGGTCTCCGCGTTCATTGGAAGGCAATTTAGATTATTTTTAGCGGGTATGACTTTGTGGCGTAAAATAACATGGATAACACTTGTCGTGATGACGATCGGCATCGTCATTTTATCCTGGTATCCGGTGGCAGTGGAGCGATATTATTCGACGGGGCTTTATCCGGTTATTGCGAGAGGGCAGCGGCTGCTTTTCGGATGGATACCCTTTAGTGTCGGGGATATTCTTTATGGGGCGATGGTCGTCTTTTTGTTGTACAGATCAGTGCGAGGTGTCAGGCGGTTGGTCCGGCGCCAAGCCGGGCGGGGCTGGCTGTTGGGATTAGTCCGGCAGGTGGTCTTTACGCTGTTATGGGTATATGTGATATTTAATGTATTATGGGGTCTGAATTACAATCGGCTGGGGATAGCCGATCAGCTGCAGTTGCAGGTCAAGCCTTATACGACAGCGGAACTGAATGAGTTGACGGAGGTCGTGGTGGAGGAGCTCAACGATCTTAACAGCTGGGCGAAGATGCACCGGGTGGATCTGGGACGTACGAGATCGCTGCGGGCGGGTGCTGTCCAGGCTTATGACAGTCTGGCCGCCGATGATCCGCGGTTCA
>DASZJO010000220.1:0-19281 GCA_035948015.1 Puia sp. | reverse complement strand
TTCAAAATGGGTTGATCGAGCAACTGTCAAAATCATAATCTTTACAATTTTAACGCCATACAGATTTCCACTCACGAGACAGCGTAAAACCGGGCAATCCATGTTCTAATATTTTTTTTCATCGCAGTTTTACTAATCTGTCTTCCCGGAAATTTCCCATATTGGGGAATTTTCTCCCCACTCCGGCCTGATCAAATCGGTTTTGTTAACACATAATAATTTGGCAAGCCTTTAGAAGGCTATTGCTGGATAATTTCTCTGATTAATCCCAGTGTAGCATAGTTAGATTTTTTCCGGTAATTTTAATTTAGAAAATGATACTTATGAAGCGCATTCTTATCATTGACGACGATATGGATATGTGTAATTTGTTGAGCCGTTTCCTTCAAAAGAAGGGCTTCGAGACGGACGCAAGCCATAGCGGCAATAAGGGGATTGCAAAATTCAAAGAATCTAAATTCGATGTCGTCCTGTGCGATTTCCGGCTGGGCGACAAGGAAGGCCGGGAGGTATTGAAGGAGATCAAACAGATCGACCAGTATGCCATCGTGATTATTATCACGGGCTATTCCGACATCAAGACCGCCGTTGACGTCATCAAATCCGGCGCCTTCGACTATATCACCAAGCCGCTGATCCCGGAAGAAGTGCTGAACGTCATCAGCCGCGCCCTCCAGCAATCCCCGGCGGACGCCGATAGCACAAGACCCCTGGCAGCCATTCCCGCCGCCAGAAAGAACGGCAAGCTTTCCACGGACGAAGAATACCTCGTTGGTGAGGCCCCGGTAACCCGGGAACTATACCGCCAGGTAGAACTCGTAGCCCCAACCAATTACAGCATCATCCTCTATGGCGAAAGCGGGACAGGGAAAGAGGTCATCGCCCGCACCGTCCACCTGAACAGCGCGCGGAGGGATAAACCTTTTGTCGCAATGGACTGCGGCACCTTATCAAAAGAGCTTGCCGGCAGCGAACTCTTCGGTCACGTCAAGGGAGCCTTTACCGGCGCCCTGGCCGATAAAGAAGGTCATTTTGAGCTCGCCAACGGCGGCACCCTCTTCCTCGATGAGGTCGGCAACCTGTCCTACGAGATCCAGGCGGCCCTCCTTCGTGTGATCCAGGAGCGGAAATTCAAACGCGTTGGCGGCGTCCGTGAAATGGAAACCGACGTCCGGATCATTGTCGCGTCCAACGAGAACCTTCAGGACGCCTATCGCCGCGGCAGATTCCGTGAGGATCTCTTCCACCGCTTTAACGAATTCTCCATCGTGTTGCCCCCCTTCCGCAATCGGAAAGAAGATATTCCCCTGTTCGCAGAATTCTTCCTGCGTAAATCCAATAAAGAGCTGAACAAGTCTGTCGAAGGATTCGATCCCGAAGTCATGCGGATCTTCCTGGACTACTCATGGCCGGGCAATCTGCGCGAATTCCGCAATGTCATCCGCCGTGCAGCCTTGTTGACATCATCGGGTCTCATCAATTCCAGGGTACTGCCCACGGAAATCGTAGACAACAATAATTTTATTCAAAACTATCTCAGCAGCCAGCCGCAGGAAACCAACGTGGCGCCGGTACATCACCACCAGATCGCCCACAAGGAGACCGACCTGAAGAATGCGGCAGCCCAGGCAGAATATGACACGATCATGAACGTCCTGAAGCAGGTGAATTATAATAAATCCAGGGCAGCGGAAATTCTCAAAATAGACCGCAAGACCCTCTACAACAAGATCAAAAGCTATCAGCCCTGAAGGAAAATCGTTATTTTGCCGCATGAAGCAATATAGCTGGGGGATCATTGGCCCCGGAAAGATCGCTAACAAATTTGCCGCTGCCCTCCCGCTGGCAGGCAACGCCCGCCTTCACGCCGTCGCATCCCGAGACCCCGCCCGCGCCCGCAGCTTCGCTGCCACGCACGGCGCCGGACAAATCTACGACAGTTACGAACAACTGGCTGCTGACCCTGCTGTCGACGCCATCTACATCGCCACCCCTCACGGTTTCCATGCGGAACACGCCCTCATCTGCCTTCAACGTGGCAAGGCAGTGCTTTGCGAAAAACCTATGGCGCTGAACGCCGCCCAGGTAACTGAAATGATTACGGCATCGCAATCCCACCGGGCCTTCCTGATGGAAGCCATGTGGACCCGTTTCCTGCCCCTGACGCAAAAAACAACCGACCTGATCGCAGCCGGGAAGATCGGTGAGTTAAGATATATCCGCGCGGACTTTGGCTTCCTTGCTCCTTTCCAACCCGCCAGCCGCCTGTATGACCTCCGGCTTGGCGGCGGCTCCCTTCTCGATATCGGTATCTATCCGCTGTTCCTTTGCCTGTACCTGCTCGGCAAACCAGACCATGTCCATGCCGCCGGCCATCTTGCCCCTACGGGATCTGACGACACCTGCCACGCCATCCTCACCTTTAATGACGGCCGCTCCGCCGTCATCAGTTCAACCCTGGCCTGCCAGACCTCCCTCACTGCCGAGATCGCCGGCACCGAAGGTTCAATCCGCATCCCCACACCCTGGTACAAGAATGACCGGCTAAGCTGGAACCAGACCGGCCAACCTGAGGACACCATCCTGCTCGAACCAATGGTAAACGGCTTCGAATACCAGATCCGCGAAGTGACCCGCTGCCTGGAAGCCGGCGAGATCGAAAGCCCTTCGATGACACACGCCTTCAGCCTTATGATGAGTCAAACTATGGACGAGATCCGTCGCCAGATCGGCGTCCGCTACCCCGGGGAATAGGTCCTCAACTCCACCATCTCTGCCGGTAACACTCCACTGTTCCAATGCTCATGTATCGCCAGCGCAGCCCCCAACGCGGAAGCCTGCGGTATCGACGCCGCGAATACCTCCATCCCCGGAAAAGCCTCCGCCAGCAAATGCATATACACCTCGTTCTTCCCAAACCCGCCATCCACAAAGATCCGGCGAACCGACGTATCATCCAGCACCAGCGCCGCAGACCTCACCTGCTGGTCCATAATATCCATCATCAGGCAGTGGTATGCCTGCTCGAAGCTTTCAAAACCCGCGAGGTCCCGCCGCCCGAAGACCGAGGCCGTCACCGGCGTCGCAGTGCCCCTGGCCCCGTGCCTCACGCGATCCCGTAACCCCGCCACACATTCCGGATCGAACTCCACTGCTGCCGCTGCCGCAGGAGATCGCTGAAAATGTTCCACCAGCCTCCGCACCTGCTGCTCATGATCATATCCTGCGAATAATCGCGAAGCCTTCACCGGCCGACCCTGATAGCTCAAATAACAAAGACAATCCTGCTGCAGCTCCGCCGTTGTCAGCGGCGCACCGTTGAACGGATTCATCGTAATGCACCAGGTCCCGGTCGAGATCAGCGCAAACGGCTCCCGAAAGCTCTCGAGGTAAGGTATGATGGCCGCTGAGCTGTCATGCAACCCTGCCCCGGCCAGCAGCCCCCTTACCGGCATCACACTATTTGAGTCAACAATCGGCGCCAACTTTTCGATCACCCCCTCCCGGTAGACCCATTCATGATAGTGCTGCTGCGGAAAATTCCAGAGATTCGTGTGGCACCCGATACTGGTGATTTCCGAAGCGGGATGCCCGGTCAGCAAATAGCTTAAATACTGTGGCAAATGCAACGAATACTGAATTCTATCAAAAACCTCCGGCCGCACTTGCTTGAGCCGGTACAGCTGCATCCCGGAATTCAGACTCCCCAATACGGGGCTTGCTGTCACCAGGGAAAAGGTTACCTCCCCTCCATATGTCCCATAAAATCGTTGTTTAAGCTCCTCAGGGTAAGGCTTCAGATAATTATATAATGGCGCCACCGGCCGCCCGTCGACGCCGATATGCACGAGGCTGGCGCCATATGCGGAGAAATTTACAGCGCGTACCTGCACATCCGGCCGCGCCATCGCCCGCATAAATGATTCCCGCACCCATTCAGTCAAACCTTCCAAATCCTCGCAATCGTCGCCATCTTCATCTTTCACCGAAGGAATACCCACCGATTGCTCCAGCGCGATCCGGTACTGCTCATCAAAGAGAAAGAACTTCTTATTCGTCTTTCCAACATCGAATACGGCGATCACATTCATAAGCCTGTGGCCACCCCGCTCACCCCACGCTCTTTTATCAGCCGTTTTCGAACCTGTTCGCTCCTGTACAATGCCAGGGGGTCCAGTGCGCCGCCTGCCCTCAACCTCGCCTCCGCCACCAGTGGCCGGACATCGGTCCGGAACGCTGCCTGCAATATCTCCTGCGCCGTCACAACATCGTTCGCCAACTGCGCCGCCTTCAACTGCGGCCTGTCCACCAGCAACGCCTGCGCATAGGTCAGCAGGATCGACTCTACCGACTGCAGGAGATCCTCCAGCGGGTCCTTTACGTTATGCGAAGCATCGATCATCCAGCCCAGGTCCCGCGCATGATCCATGCCGCGAGCATCCATCCCGTCTACCAATTCGGAAAAGATCAGGAAAAGCTGATAAGGTTTGATGCTGCCCACCGTCAGATCATCATCCCCGTATTTGGAGTCGTTGAAATGAAACCCGCCCAGTTTGCCTTCCATCAGCAACAACGCAACGATCTGCTCGATATTGGCGTTCGGAAGGTGGTGGCCCAGATCGACGAGCGTATAAGCTTTGGGCCCCAGCTTGGAGGCATATAGCAAGGACTGTCCCCAATCCCCGACCGTCATGGAATAGAAATTCGGCTCATAGGCTTTGTATTCGACAAAGACCTTCCAACCGGCGGGGAGCGCCGCATATATCTCCCGTAATCCCTCCAGCGTGTGCTGAAAGGCTTCCCGGAAATTCAACTGCCCCGGAAAACAGGAACCATCTGCCAACCAAACCGTCAGCGAATTCGATCCCAATTCCTCGCCATACCGGATCACCTCCAGGTTGTGATCGATCGCCTGTCGCCGCACCGCCGAACTGACATGTTGCAACGACCCGAATTTATAACTGTGCTCCTGATCCGGCTGATCCTGGAAGGTATTGGAATTCATTGCGTCGAACCGCAGCCCGTGTTGCGCCGCCAGCGACCTGATCGCACCCGCGTCCGCCGGGATATCCCAGGGAATATGCAAGGAAATGGCGCCGCTCGATCGGTTGAGCGTATGCAACAATCCGATATCTTCGATCTTCTCTTCCAGGGTACGGGGATCACCGCCACCGGAGAACCGCCCGAACCGCGTTCCCCCGGTACCCAGGGCCCAGCTGGGTATGGCAACCTCGAATTCTACGAGCTTACGCAACACCGCCTCCGGGTCCCTGATCGTCTCCATCGCATATTCCATCTTCCGCCGGTGCGACGACGCCAATCCCTGGTTGTGCGCGCCGATAATATGGTTTTCGATATGCATAGCAATTCATTTATGGCAAATAAAACATCTCCTCCAGCCCTACCACCACCGGCGACCCATCCTCATTCGTGTCCATCAGCTCTTTCATAAATTCCCACCACCGTCGCATCACCGGTTGCCGCGTCAGGCTGTCCAGCTTCGCGGCATCATCGATCTGGAGGATCGCAAACAGCCGCAGGCTGTTCTCTTCTAAAAATATCGAATATTCCCGGATTCCGGTTTCCCGTAACAAGGCGGTGAGCTCGGGCCAGATCGACGCATGCCGCCGCCGGTATTCTTCTTCGCAGCCTTTATGCAGCTGCATGACGAAAGCAACTCGTTGCATAATTGTTGACATTAACGCACAAACGCCATCGCTACCCCGCCGTCGACATTAAGTACATTGCCGGTCGACTTGTCCAGCAACCCGCCAACGAACGCGAAGCATGCATTGGCAATATCTTCCGGAAGGATGATCTCATTTAAAAGGGTACGCTTTGCGTAATACGCCGGCAAGTCCGCTACCGCCACCCCATATGCCCTCGCCCGCCCCTCCGCCCAGGCCCCTTCCCAGATCTTACTGTCAGCGATAACCGCGTCCGGGTTGACGACGTTTACCCGGATATGCTCTGACCCCAACTCGGCCGCATTCAACCGGCTCAGGTGCAGCTGCGCCGCCTTGGCCGAACCATACCCGGCATTGTTGGGCCCTGAGACCAGCGCATTCTTGCTGACAATGTTCAGGACGTCCCCGCCGGTCGCCTGCATGCGCATCACCTCCACACCCGCCTGTGTGACCAGGAACTGCCCCTTGACCAACACGTCGTACAAAAGGTCCCAATCCTGTTCCGTATGATCCTGCAACGGTTTGGAGATAGACAACCCGGCACAATTGACTACAATATCGACCCCGCCAAAGGCAAGCGCCGCTGCCCGAAATGCCCCCCTGATCGTCTCCGCCTTCGTCACATCCAGCACTTCGCCGATAAAGACATCTGTCCCATATTGCTGTTTAAAGGCCGCCCTGGCAGCATCCAGCCGCCGCTCGTCATTATCGTTGATCACCACACATGCCCCTTCGTCGGCAAACTTTTTTGCGATGGCCTTTCCTATTCCCCCCGCACTGCCCGTCACAAGGGCAATTCGACCGGACAAAGCCTTCGGCTTGGGCATGCGCTGCAATTTGGCTTCTTCCAGTAACCAATATTCGATATTGAATGCCTCCTGCCTGGGTAATGACGTATAAGACGACACTGCTTCGGCCCCCTTCATGACATTGATCGCATTGATGTAAAATTCCGCAGCCACACGGGCCGTTTGCTTGTCCTTTGCAAACGTGAACATCCCAACCCCCGGATACAGGATTACCACCGGGTTAGGGTCGCGCATCGCCGGGCTGTTCGGATGCTTGCAGGCGTTATAATAGGCCGCATACATTTCTCGGTATCGTTCGAACTGCGGCGTTAGCTTTTCCTTCAGGCCGCTCAGGTCCTGCAAGTCCCGGTCCACGCGAAGATCCAGCACCAACGGGCTGATCTTCGTCCGGAGGAAATGATCGGGGCAACTCGTACCCATCGGCGCCAGGCGGCTCAGGTCATTGGAATCGATAAATTCCAGCACCCGCTCGTCATCGGTAAAATGTCCGACCATTCTCATCCGTGAGGAACAAAACCCCCGCAGTACCGGGGCCAGCCCGGCCGCTCTCTGCAATCGCTCCGCGGCGGGAAGCGCCTTTAGCCGGGCTCCCCCGAAAACCGGGCCCTTTTTCCCGATATGGTCCTCCAGGTATTGCGCGCAACGCTCGATCACCTCCAGCGTATTGATATAACTCTCATTGGCCGTATCGCCCCAGGTGAAGAGTCCATGTGAGCCCAGCATGATCCCGCGGATGCCGGGGTTTTCATCAAGACAGGCTTTCAATTTCAAACCCAGATCGAACCCCGGCCGCTGCCAATCCACCCAGCCGATCTTGCCTCCGAATAATTCCTGTGTGATCCTCCTGCCATCTTTAGCCGCTGCAATGGCGATCGCCGCATCGGGATGCAGGTGGTCGATATGCGCAAAAGGCAGGAACCCATGCAGGGGGGTATCGATAGAGGGGGCTTTAGAACTCAGGTCATAGATGCAATGATTGAACAACTCTACCATTTCATCCTCGAACTCGAGGCCCCGGTAGACCTTCTTCAAACTAAGCAGCCGATCCATATACAACGCCGCAAGCCCGCTCCTCTTCAACGTCCCGAGGTCTCCGCCGGAACCCTTTACCCACATGACCCCCGTCGCCTGGCCCGTCAGCGGATCTGCACCCATTACCTTGCAGGACGTATTGCCGCCGCCATAATTGGTCAACCGAAGATCGGCGCCAAGAAGATTGGACCGGTAGATCAATAACGCCACCTCATCGCCCGCGATCGAGGCCGCCGTCGCCTCATCCCATAGATAGCTGACATGCTTGAATGTTTTTGCCGTAACAGACATATTGAAAGCTTTTTACTTTAACGAATTGCCGTAACCCACCAGCATCACCGACACCAAAATTACGACGATACCCGTCGTGATCGTCACCCGCGTTCGCCGGCTGACCCCACTCCATTCCTTCAAGGCAAATCCCCAAAGGTTCGCCACGAGGATAATGAACGCCATATGCAGGATCCATGAGCTCGCCCCGTTTCCGAGCCGGCTCTCACCCATGCCATAGAAAAAGAATTGGAGGAACCATATTGTACCGGCCAGTGCGGAGAAGAAATAGTTATTCGCGAGGGGAGCCTTCCGGTTCGTATAGTCACCAAACGTCCTGTTACGCGCATTCAGGACCATACACCAGATGAAATTGGTGGTCAGTCCGCCCCAGAGCAGAACGATATAGGTAACATTATTCTGATAAAGGAACTTCGTGCTGACGTCCGAATGAGCCTGGTGCCAAAGTTGATTTGCCGTTGCCGCCATCGAACTGCCCGCCTCGATCCCATAATTAAAACACGCGCTCAGAATACCCGACACCGTGCAAATGATAAGACCCTTCACCAGATGGAATTCCTGGATACTCTCCTTTTTCTTCTCTTCCGGCAATTCCCTTTCCTTTAACACCCCCGCCCGCCCGCAGACATAGATGCCTGCGAGACATAGCGCCACCCCCGCCAGCACGATCCGCCCCCAATGCGACGACAGCAGATCATGGAACGAAGTCTTCCCGGGCGTCGGGACAAAATTGTAGTAGATAGCCGGCACGAGCGCCCCGAATGCAGAAGTAAATCCCAGCAACACCGAATTCCCAAGCGACATCCCCAGGTACCGCACCCCCAACCCATACAATAAACCTCCTACCCCCCACAACAACCCCCAGAAGAAAGTCCACCCAAACGTCGTCGCCGACGCTTGCCCGATAATCTCCGTAAAATGCGGCACCGTCAGCCATGCCGCCAGCGGCGGAACGATCAGCCACGAGAACAAGCCCCCGACGATCCAATAGCTCTCCCACGCCCACCCCCGAACCTTTTTGAAGGGGATATAGAAACTGCCCGATGCAGCCCCCCCGATAAAATGAAAAAAAATGCCGAATAGAGTTTGCATGAATGAACCGATTTTTTCAATATGACCGCAATCAAGTACGACAAACAAGCACAAATAACCACCAACGAACATTCGTAACCTCCAACGACATCCGCAATCTCCAACCCCTACCCCGCCACCACCACCTTCACTGCCTGCCTCGCCAGCAATCTCCACTGCCCCTTCTGCTTCATCCATACCAGCAGCACTGACAAATGCGCCTCTCCCGGCTTGCCCCCATCATTCGTCACCGCCGACAGCTTATGCCTCACCCAGGCCGTATTCCCCACCACCTTCATCGTCTGATCAGTCAGCTCAATAGACACAAAATCCGACGCCCCCGACAGCAATGCCTCCTCAAAAGCCGCCTTATCCTGAATGAGCCCGCTCGAATGCCCATACGACAATTCGTCCATCGTCAGTTTGTCCAACGCGGCCTTTGTCGGATCGATCAACGCCTTCCGGAGCGCCTCCACCGCGGACACCAGGGTCGGGTCGCCAGTCTCCTGCGCAGCCACGGGAACAGCGGCACAAACCAGCATCAGAAAAGCAATACATATCTTTTTCATAACCTAAATTTTCACAACTTCCATCCCCAGCAATGCACCCACCTTGTCGATCGTAGACCCAACATGCCCCACCCCCGCCGCACAATGATGCGCAGGACCATGCCCGTTCCAACGGCTCACAAACTCCCTCGCCCCCATCGGGAACCTGTACCGGCTATTGGTATTCCCGATCCGCAGGATCGGCCCGGGAACCGATTCTCCCTCCGCAACCAACAAAAACAGTCCGCCGCCAGAGCGCTCCACAACCGACAACAGCGTAACCGGCCCGCGCCTGACCGACATCTCCACCGAAAGCCCGCTGCCTGCCTTCCCATGATAGACCTGGAGCGGCCTTACCTTCGTCTTCCCTTCCGCAATAGCGATATGCCCCGGCCCGTCATGCCCCATCAGCACCACATCGTCCTTGAAATCTATGGCATAATATTCGGTGAACGATCCCCCCGCTCCCAGACAATCCATGATCTTCATCGCCTGCGCATTCTTGATCTCATATTCGCCCGCCACAGGAATGCCCCGGGCCGTCAACAACGAATTACCCAGGATGATCGAGCTGATCGCTTCTTCATTCTCGGGATTTCCTATTCCTTTATAATAATAGGCCAGCGACCCCAGCCCATAGTCATTCACCAACCGGTCCAGCGCTACCGACGTCACCGCCGCCGCCGCCAACTCACCATCCAAACAATCCGGCTGCACATCGAACACCGAACGGAACAGCTCCAACCGGGCCTTCACCTCCGCAGCGCCTACCCGCCGCCGCCGCACCGCAAGCTCCTCCACCTCGATCAATTCGATATGGCCGCCGAATGCCGCATACAGCTGAGTCAGATCGGTATAAATATCCAACATCCCGCTGTAATAATGCCCCATACATCCGAGCCGGTTGAAGGCCATGGCATGCCTGACTTTCGCCGCCGCCACCCACTCTTCGATCTCCCGGACGACCATCGGGTCATCCCGAAGCATCCCCGTAATGGAATGGAACCGGATCCCCACCCGCCTGAAGACATTGGCGATCTCCGGGACAGCGCAGGGCGAACAGAACGCCAGCCACTCCCCCGTCATACGCGTGCGATCGGTCATCGAATTGAAGGAATCATAGTCGATGGAAGCCTCAGGTGACAAATTCAGAATAATGACTGGAACCCCCGCTCGCTGCACCACAGGTAATACGGTTGAAGACAACGCATAGGTGGATACATAAAGAAAGATCAGTTCCACTTCATTGCGACGAAACAGGCTGCCGGCGGCAAATGCCTTGTCCACACTGTCCACAAGCCCCGCATTGACGATATTCGAATGCAAACCCACCAGCCGGTCATGGATCTCCTGCAGGTATCCCTCGAGACGTTGTCTCAATCCGGCAAACTGGTCCCAATACGTGTCGAGGCCAATCCCAAATAACCCGATCTTTACTCCGGACGACATAAAATTTATTTACACGGTAAGCCGCTCCGCTCAATCAGGCGATCCCCAGATCTTTCTGGATTTGCTCCAGGGACTTGCCCTTGGTCTCCGGCATCACCCGCCAGACAAAGAGCAGTTGCAGCAGCATCATCACGGCGAAAAAAATGAACGACCACTGACCTCCCTCCTTATTTACGACGGTTTCGTTCCCAATCCGGGTCTCCAGGATCGACGGGACAACAGTGGTGATGATCGCCGCCATAACCCAATGGGTCGTGCTGCCAAGCGAGCCGCCCTGCGACCGGACCGAATTTGGGAAGATCTCCGAAATGAAAACCCAGATGACCGCCCCCTGCGAAAAAGCAAAGAAGACAATAAAGCCGATGAGATAAAGAAGCAGGTGATTACCTCCGGTTGAATGCGGTGCGAAGGTCCCGGCTACCAGCGCAAGAAAGACGATCATGCCGAGCGAACCGATGATCATCAGCGTCTTCCGGCCAAATTTGTCGATCACCGTCATCGCCAGCAGCGTAGAGACAAGGTTGGCTACTCCGATGAAAATGGACTGGGAGAAAGATTGGGTCTTGTCGTAACCCGCCATCTGGAAAATGCGCGGCGCATAATACAGGATGGCGTTGATGCCCGACAGTTGGTTGAACATCGCGAGGAGCATCGCGCAGATGATCGGTTTGGAATAGCGACGCTGGAACAATTTCTCCTGGTGCTCCTTCACCGACTCCCGGATGGAAGTGATGGCGGCAGCGATATTGACCTCCCCCAACCGCTGCAGGATCGGCTTGGCCGCCCCCTCATTATTCTCCAGGATCAGCCAGCGGGGGCTTTCCGGAATGGCAAATAACAGCAAGGAAAAAAGTACGGCCGGCACGACCATAACGCCCAGCATCCACCGCCAGGAATCCGCCAATTGCAGCTGGTTGAAAAGGTAATTGGTGACAAAGGCCACGACGATCCCAGTCACGATCATGACCTGGAACGATCCGGCAAGACGGCCCCTAAGCCCGGCCGGTGAGATCTCTGAAATATACATGGGCGCGATAACGGAGGAAGCACCCACCGCCAGGCCACCGATGATCCGGAAACAAATAAAGAAGCCCCACAACGACGTGAAGGCGCATCCTAATGCTGCGACAATAAAGAAGACCGCAATTACCTGCAATGATTTCTTCCGGCCATATCTTTTTGCGGGAAAGCCGGCAAGCAAGGATCCCAGGATCGTCCCGAACAAACTCGACGCTACCGTGAACCCTTGTTCCCACTTGTTCAGGTTCCAAAGTTTCTCCAGCGTCTGCTCTGCACCCGAGATGACCACCGTTTCAAACCCGAACAGGAAACCGCCCAGGGCAGCGATCAACGCAATACGAACCGGATAGGAAAGCATGGCAAACAATTTAGTTGATCCGAAAATACACTAATTTTAATTCCGGTTGCCATGAAATTCGAAGCCATCATCCTAGTCCAGCTGCACCCGCGTCATCTTGGGCGCGAACAGATGCATCAGCAGCCAGGCCAACAGATAAGAAACCCCGCAGATCATGAAAATAAAATTATATCCCAGCGTCGCACTTTTTATCCGGGTAAAATAGTCGAGGATACCGCCCACCATCGGCTGAAAAATAATGCCGCCGACCGAACCGGCCATACCCCCTATGCCGATGATGGAGCTGACAGCCTTTTTGGGGAACATATCAGAGGCCGTTGTAAAAATATTGGCGCTCCAGGCCTGGTGCGCGGCCGCAGCCAGGCTGATCAGGGCCACGATCATCCACATATTTTGAAAATATTGCACCGTAAAGATCGGCGTCACGCATAGGGCAAAAATGAACATCACCGTCTTCCGGGCTTTATATACCGGCCAGCCTTTTTTAATCAGGGCCCCTGATAAATATCCGCCCCCGATACTGCCAATAGTGGTGGCGGAATAGATGATCGCCAATGGCCATCCGGGTTGCTTGACATTCAGATGGAAAGTCTTGTCAAAATAGTCCGGCAGCCAGAAAAGAAAGAACCACCAAATAGGATCGGTCAGAAATTTACCCAATACAAACGCCCAGGTCTGCCGCACATGCAATAATTTGCTCCAGGCAACCTTTGTTCCTGCCGCCGTCACAGGCTCGTCATCGCTGTGAATATAATCGAATTCCGACCGGCTCAATTTTTTCGTCCGTGTGGGGATCTCGTAGATGAACCACCAGAACAATAACCAGATAAATCCCAGGGAGCCGGTGAAAATGAACGCCAGCTGCCAGCCAAAGGCGCCCAATATCAAAGGCACCATGATAGAAGCTATTACCGCCCCGATATTGGTGCCGGAGTTAAAGATCCCGGTAGCCAAAGCCCTTTCTCTTTTGGGAAACCATTCAGCCACGGATTTGATAGCGGCCGGGAAATTGCCGGACTCGCCGAGGCCTAGTCCCGAACGCGCAATGGTGAAGCCCAAGGTTGAACGGGCCAGCGCATGCGCCATGGCAAATATGCTCCAGATAATGATAGAGATGGAATAGCCTATCTTGGTGCCTACCCGGTCGATGACCCAGCCAAATCCCAAAAGGCCAAAGGCATAGAAGAACTGGAAAATACCGTTGATCGTCCCAAAGGTGGTATTATCCCAACCGAACACGCCCGTCAACGTAGGCTTCAGCAACCCGATCACCTGCCTGTCGATATAGTTGATCGTGGTAGCGGCAAACAATAACGCGCATATCGTCCATCGGTACCGGCCGATAGTGGAATTAGCCATGGCAAGAAAAATTAGGATTGCTCAATATTATCCGATTATCGTAGATCAGCGATCGCAACGGGATCCATATCCGTATACGTATAGTTCTCCCCCGCCATCCCCCAGATGAAAGCATAATTGCTCGTGCCGCACCCCGAGTGGATCGACCATGGCGGCGAAATAACGGCCTGACCGTCCCCCACAATCAGATGTCTCGTCTCCTGCGGCTCGCCCATAAAATGGAATACCCGCTGCTGTTCCGGAAGATCAAAGTAAAAATAGGCTTCCATCCGCCGGGTATGCGTATGCGCCGGCATCGTATTCCAGACACTGCCCGCCTTCAGGATGGTCAGCCCCATGACCAGCTGACAACTCCTGATCCCTTCCGCATGGATATATTTGTAAATAGTCCGCGCATTGGAGGTCGCCGCAGACCCGACTTCCGCCGGCAACGCCTCCTGTCCGGACATTAGTTGCACCGGGTAGTCCGCATGCGCGGGCGCAGACAACATATAGAACGCCGCCGGATGTTCGGGACGATGACTCCCGAACCCGACCCGCTTGACCCCTCTGCCGATATAAAGACAGTCCAGCTTGTCAAGGTCGTACTCCGCATCCCCCACATAGACCTTACCCTTCCCGCCAACATTGATGATCCCGATCTCGCGACGTTGCAAAAAGAAATCCGCCTTTAACTCCGGATGCGTCTCCAGCGCAAGCCGCCGCTCTACCGGCTGCGCCCCGCCGACAATGACCCTGTCATAATGCGTATAAACCAGCCGGACGCCGTCCGGCTCCATCAACCGCTCCGTTAAAAATGCCCGCCGTAATTCTTCCGTGATCATCCCCCGGACCTCCTTTGGGCTGTGTTCAAATCTTATTTCCATATGGCTTATTTTATCTCCCCATCCATCCCCCATCTACGGTCAAAATGGTCCCATGCACATAATCGGAAGCCCCTGACGCCAGGAATACCACGGGCCCCCGGAAATCATCCGGCTCCCCCCATCGCCCCGCCGGTATCCGATCCAGGATTGCCTTGCTGCGAACCGGATCCTGACGCAACGCCTCCGTATTATCCGTGCTGATGTAGCCCGGCGCGATCCCATTCACATTCACCCCCTGCGAAGCCCACTCATTCGCCAACGCCTTGACCAGGCTCGCCAACGCCCCCTTGCTGGCCGCATAACCCGGCACATTAATCCCACCCTGGAAGCTCAACAAACTGCACGTAAAAATGATCTTCCCCGACCCGCGTACCAACATCTCCCGGCCAAATTCCCGCGCCAGGATGAACGCGGCATCCAGATTGATCGACAGTACCCTATCCCAATATTCATCTGAATGCTGCGCCGCAGGCTGCCTTAAGATCATCCCCGCATTGTTGACGAGTATATCCACCGGCCTGCCAGATTCGCGCACAGCAGCCAACAGACCATAAACAGCTGCCCGATCCGTCAAATCCGCCGCAAAGGCCGTGAATCGCCGACCCATCGCCACGATTTCGCGCTCCACCTCATTTCCGGCAGAGCCCTGTGACGAAGAAACCCCGATGATATCCGCTCCCGCCTCAGCCAATGCCGTCGCCATCGATCTGCCAATGCCCCGGGTATAGCCCGTTACCAATGCAGTCTTGCCTTGCAAACTAAACAGATTACTCATAGAATCCGATATTATTTACGGGAACGATTGCACGACCGTCGGCTTCAACCCAGCGAAGCACTTCCTCCCCGTTCCTAACCTTCGCCCGGTTACCCAAACCGCTCCACCGCAAACGGACTGATATCCATACTTGGCTTCCGCTCCTCCACCACTTCACTTACCAATTTTCCCGTCCCCGCCCCCAGGCTCAACCCCAGCATAGAGTGCCCCGTCGCCACCACCACATTCGAATATTTTTTGATCCGTCCGATATACGGCAGCCCATCCGCGGAGCAAGGCCGGTACCCATACCAGATCTTTTCCACCGGCGGCATCGGGACATCAAATTCCGGATAGAACCGCTTCACCGCATTCAAAATACCCTGTACCCGGGAATACCGGGGAGGCGTGGAAGTAGCCGTGATCTCCATCGTGCCGCCGAAACGGATCTTATTACCATCCATCGGCGTAATGGCAGCCCGCCCCTCCACCAGGATCGCGGGATGATTAACCCGGTAAGGCGAGTCCTCCAGCGTAACCGAATACCCGCGCCCCGGCACCAGCGGCACACGCGTACCCAGCAATGCCGCAAGCTCCCGGCTCCACGACCCCGTCGCCAGCACGACAACATCGGCCTCATAAGCACCCACCGGCGTAACCACCCGGCCAACCGCCCCGCCGCCCGTCTCGAACCGCATTACCTCCTCTCCGGGCCTTAGCTCCACCCCCGCCTCACTAAGCACCGATATCAAACCCCGCATGAGCTTATTCGGGTAAAGATGAGCGTCACAACGGAACAGGATCGCGCCGATGCCATTGACCCTGGTATGCGGCTCCAATGCCTGCAGTCCCGGGTGATCCAGCCAGTCGGCATCCAGACCGAGCTCATGAGCCCGCTCCACCGTATGCCGGGCATGCTCAGCCGCCGGTTCCGTCAGACAGATCTCCAGCAACCCCCGGTGCTCATAGGCAAAATCAAAATGCGGCAAGGGCCGCCACTCATTTTCATACTCTTGCTGGCTAAGTAATGCAATATCCCTTAACGGGACCGCCGAGCGCTCCACATGTTGTGGCTTGGCACTCTTCATAAATTTCAATCCCCAGTCGATCAGCGACCGGCTTAGCCGGGGCTGCACATAGAACGGACTTTGGGAATTCCACATCCACTTGAGTCCCTGCCGGACGATCCCCGGTGTCGCCAACGGAATGAAATGACTGGGGCAGACGTATCCGCAGTTCCCATAGGAACAGTTATCCATAAAATCCGATTTGTCCAAAACAGTAACCTGATAACCAGCTTTTTGTAGGTAATACGCGCTGCTGAGCCCAATAATTCCGCCACCGACGACAATGACTTTTTTTCCCATCCGGCAAAGATACGGGGCGAGGGTAACCATATTTTAACCTATTTTTATTGGATATTGATCCGATGTTGATAATATCTGCAAATGCCGTAAATTCATACCAATGAAAGTGCTGCAGTTTACTATCCCAGTGCCGCGTGATAAAACGGTCATCGTCCAAAAAGACGTCTTGCCTTATTTCTATCCGCACCTCCACCGGCATGAGGAGATTCAACTCACCTGGATCCAACAAGGAGAAGGCACCCTCGTCGCCGAAAACAACATGTATGCCTTTCGCGGTGGCGAGATCTACTGGCTTGGCGTCAACCTTCCGCATGTCTTTAAAAGTGACCCTTCGTATTTTTCACCGGCTAGCCGGAAGAAAATCCGGACCCTCAACATCTTCTTCAATGCCAATGGACAGCTGGATTCCTTTTTCGACCTGCCGGAAATCAAAAATGTAAAGACCTTCCTGCAAAACCAGCAATCCGGATTTAAGGTCCCCCCTGAACATGTGGAAGAGATCGCCAGAAAAATGATGCGTATCGAACATTCCTCCGGCGTCGATCAATTGGTCCACTTTATCGAGCTCCTCAAATTGCTGAGCTCCTTGCAGGAGCTTACACCCCTCTCCGATCGCTCGCATCCCGTGGCTTACAGCGAACACGAAGGCATCCGGATCGGCGCCATCTATAACTATATTATGCAGCAGTTCGATAAACAGCTCAGCCTCGAAGATGCGGCCCGGCAGGCACATATGACCCCACAGGCATTTTGCCGTTACTTCAAGAAACACACCCTCCACACCTTCGTGGGGTTCGTCAACAAGGTTCGCATCAACGAAGCGTGCAAACGCCTTACGGACGGCGGATACGACAGCATCGCCACCGTCGCCTACAATTGCGGCTTTAACAGCATTACCAACTTTAACCGGGTATTCAAAAGCATTACCGGCAAATCACCGAGCGAATACTTGGGAAGCTACTGGCAGAGCGTCGCTGTAGCCGAATAAAATTAACCCCTCACCATCCTGATCACCCCCGAAACCGGCCCCACCCCATTATGCGCTGACTTCGCGACAAATTTTACTTTCACGCTCTTCTTCCCACGTACCAACGCATCCGGCACCGGATAGGAAACTTCGTAAAATTTGCTTTGTTTAAACCCACCCAAATTCTGCGTCGCGATCGTTGTCCCTTCCACCTGGATATCGAAGATTCTCCCCCGATGGTCATCCCCCCAATATGCACATACCAGCGTATTCGAAGCCGACCGATCCACTTTCATCACAAACGAGAAATATCCCCCATCCTCAGCCGAACGCCATTGGCGCCCATGCGCCTCCCCGCCATGCAGGTTCTCCCCGGTAAAAGAATGATCCCGCTCCGGCTGCATCTCCCCCAACCTAAGACGGTCGACCGTCCGGTCCTCCAACTCCTGCGCCCGAACCCGCTCCGCCTGATATTTCGCCTGCTGCACCACCCAACCTTGCGGCGTGAACAGATCCCAGTACACACTATAATATTCATTCTCCGTCCGGTTGAACGGGATTAAGCTAATATCCCCCGGCTGCCCGGCCGATACCGTTCTGAATACAAGCGAATCTCCCGGGATCCGCCGCATCCAGCGGTTCGGATCGGCTGAAATCGATACCAGCACCGGTATTCCAGTCACCGGATCAGGCTCGCTGGCGCCCAATTCCCCCGCCAGCAACACCGGCCCATAGAACAGCGCGATCCGCGAAGAATTGTCAGGTAATCCTTCCGAATGAAAATCTTCCGGCAGCTCGACCACTACCCGGTCTCCCGACTTCCATGCCCGCCTGATCGCCAGATAGCCGTCACTTCCCACAACCACTCTCTTTTGCAGTATCCCGTTCACCCATACCCGACTTTTACTACCCGCCCAATACGGCTTGCGGACCCTCAACACCCATGGAGCAGCCCGCCGTGCAGCCACTACCTTGAGCACCACCCGGTCATCTGCCGGGATCCGTGACCGCTGCTCGATCCGAATCCCCTTCTCCCTCCAGTCCAACCGCGAAGGAATAAAAAGATTGACATACAAGCTCCCATCCGCTCCCCGCGAATATATACCCTCCCCGTATTTGACATGATTTTCCATCCCCGAGCCCACACAGCAAGTGAACGTATTGAAAGAATCGCTGTATTCCTTATGCCCACCCATTCGAAGCGGTAAGAAATAGCACATCATCCCGTCCTGATGGTCCTGCGACGCCAGGATATGATTGTACAACGCGCGCTCATAATAGTCCATCAACGCCGCGGACGGGCGCAACGCAAACAGATGCCGCGTGAGCTTTAACATATTATAGGTATTGCAGGTCTCGGTCGTATTATCCGTCAACTCATCGTTGAGCCTCCCCGGCCGCCCCAGGTATTCGTAATCGCTGTTGCCGCCGGTGGCATAAGAATGTCCGCTGACCACAAGGGCCCAAAACGACTCCGCGATCCGCCTATCCCGCTCATCCGCCGTCAACTCATACCGCCGCGCACAACCGATCACCTTCGGGATCTGTGTATTCGAATGTTTGCCGGCCAGATCGTCCAACCCCAGCGCCAGCGAATCCAGGATACGCTTATCATAGAAGTCATAGGACAGGGCGAGGTATTTTTTATCTCCCGTGATCGAAAACGTATTCGCCAGCACCTCATTCATCCCGCCATACTCACA
>DASZJO010000219.1:0-7321 GCA_035948015.1 Puia sp. | reverse complement strand
AACTGCATGAGAATCCGGAAGTTGTAACATTGGATTATTCCCTCCCCGACTGTGACGGCGCCGAAGTATTGAAGAAGATCAAAGAGCACAACCCCGATATCCGGGTCATCGTGATCTCCGGCCAGGAAGACGTGGCCACGGCTATCAACCTGCTAAAGAACGGTGCGTTCGACTATATCGTCAAGGACGACGATACAAAAGACCGCCTCTGGAACAGTATCCTCCACTTACGCGAGATCAGCAACCTGAAACAGGAAGTGGAAACCCTGAAGACACAGGTTAGCCGGAAATACGACTTCTCCCAGATGATCCTCGGAAAATCCGAACAGATCGAAAAGGTATTCTCCCTCATCGAAAAAGCCGCCAAGACAAATATCACCGTCAGCGTCACCGGCGAGACCGGCTCGGGTAAGGAAATGATCGCCAAGGCGATACACTATAACTCGGACCGGCATAAGCAACCCTTTGTCGCAGTGAACGTTGCAGCCATCCCCAAAGACCTCATCGAAAGCGAGCTCTTCGGCCATGAAAAAGGCGCGTTCACCGGCGCCGTTACCCGCCGGATCGGTAAATTCGAAGAAGCCGATAAAGGCACCCTGTTCCTCGACGAGATCGGCGAGCTGGATATCAACCTGCAGGCGAAACTGCTCCGTGTCCTCCAGGAAAGAGAGATCACGCGCATCGGCCACAACGTCGTCACGAAGATCGACGTGCGCATTATCGTCGCCACGCATAAGAATCTCCTCGAAGAGGTAAAGAACAAAACCTTCCGTGAGGACCTATACTACCGCCTGATCGGCTTGCCGATCACCCTGCCGCCGCTTCGCGAACGCGGCAACGACATCCTTATCCTGTCAAAGCACTTTATCGACGGCTTTTGTAAAGAGAACAAGATCGAGAAGAAATCCCTGTCACCCGAAGCGCAACAAAAATTATTGCAATACCCCTTTCCGGGAAATGTCCGCGAGCTGAAGTCGGTTGTAGAGCTGGCCGTCGTTATGGCCGACGATGAAATGATCCAGTCCGAGCATATTACGCTGAACACTTCCGCCAGCATCGCCGACCTGCTGAATAAGGAAATGACCCTGAAAGAATTCGAGATCCAGATCTTGCAGCACTACCTGGACAAATACGAAAAAGATGTTCTGCTCGTCGCAAAGAAGCTGGATGTCGGCAAGTCCACGCTTTACCGGATGATCCAGAACGGCGAGCTGAAGATGAAATAACCTTAACCTAAACCCAAACCGGGCGGAGCCCGGTCCGCTTCGATGACAAACCATTGGCCATGCCGTTAGAAAGCAACTTTTTTGAGGAAATTCTCGACAAGGTCCCCGCTGAGATCCTTGTTGCGGATGCAGAATACCGCTTTCTGTACGCGAACCCCATGGCCGTGCCGGACCCCATTGTCCGGGAGTGGATGATCGGGAAGACCAACGAAGAGTATTGCACATTTACCAATCGCCCGATAGCGATGGCAAGAGCCCGGCGGATGGTTTTCGAAAAAGCCCGTCGCACCCGGAAGGCCGTCGAATGGGCGGAATCGGCCCAGGACAGCGAAGGCGTAGTCCAACACTTCCTGCATCGCATCTATCCCGTATTCAATAAGGACGGGAATCTGGAAGAAGTCATTATATATGTGGTCCGGATCACGGAGACAAAGGAATTCGAAGAAAAGGTCAGGGTGCACGAAAAGCGGTACCGGGACCTCTTCAATCACAGCCAGGCGCTCATCTGCACCCACGACATGGACGGAAAGCTCCTGACCGTCAACCCGGCCACCTGCAAGATCCTCGGGTATGAGGAACAGGAAATGCTCGGCCGTAACCTCGTCGAATTCATTCCCGAAAAGCATCGGTCCAGATTCCAGGACGAATATATCGGGCCCATCCGGCTCACTAACGGCACGGTCAGCGGCGAATTCTGCGTCATCAGCAAGGCCGGGCAGGAGATATATCTGCTGTACAAGAACTATCGCCGCGAAGAACCGGGCTTGGAACCCTACGTGATCGGCTTTTCGCAGGATATCACCGACCGGATAAAGATGGAAAAAGAGCTGCGCTTCACCAAACAGCTCACCGACGAAATCGCCCGGGCTAAAGAGTCATTTCTGGCGCACATGAGCCATGAGATCCGGACGCCAATGAACGGCATCCTCGGAATCGCCAGCCTGCTGAATAAAACCCAGCTCGACACCCAGCAACGGAATTATCTCCAGCTTATCCAGGAATCTGCCAATAACCTCCTGGTGATCGTCAACGATATTCTGGACCTCGAAAAGATCGTAGCCGGCAAATTGCAGCTCGAGACGATCCCCTTCAAGATCGTAGACAAGATCGCCACGACGATCCAGTCCTTTATTTACCGGGCGGAAGAGAAAGAGCTGGGCCTGATCTTCCAGAATTTCATTCCCGCCGAGCTGGTCGTCAGGGGAGACCCCTACAGGCTGAGCCAGGTATTGAATAATATCCTCAGCAACGCGCTGAAATTTACCGAGACCGGGCATATCACGATCGCGACCGGGATCAGGGAACATACCGAAGACAATGCCGTCATCGAGATTTCTATAAGTGACACCGGGATCGGGATTGTCAAAGAGCGGCTAAGCACCATCTTTGAACCATTCGAACAGGCAGATGCGACGATCTCCCGCAAATATGGCGGGACCGGCCTCGGGCTGGCAATCTGCAAGAACATGGTTGAAATGCAGAATGGCGAGCTGCTATGCGCCAGCGAAGAAGGTAAAGGCTCGACATTCACCATTCGCCTCCCGTATCAGATCAGCATAGAAGAAGAAAAGGACAATGAGGTCAGGCAGGAGATCGACTATAAGAGCCTCGGACCCCGGAAGGTGCTGGTGGCCGAAGACGTGGAGCTGAACCAGTTCCTCGCCCGGCATATCCTCGAGTCCTGGGACTTCGAGGTCGTGATCGCAGGCAATGGATTGGAGGCCCTCGACCGGCTGGGGAAAGAAGAGTTCGACTGCATTCTCATGGACGTTCAAATGCCGGAAATGGACGGGATAGAAGCTACTCACCATATCCGAAGTTTGTCCGACCCCATTAAGGCAAATATCCCTATTATTGCACTCACGGCAAATGCCTTGAAGGGCGACAGCGAAAAATACCTGGCAGCCGGAATGACCGACTACCTGGCCAAACCCTTTGATGAAGAGCGTCTTTTTAGAGTGATCTCAAGGAATCTGGCCAGCATTGCTACGGCCTCGCCCGCCGGGTTGGCCGCGGAACCCATAATACCATCAACCACAACCTCATCCGATGACATCAGAACAGTTAGCACCCAAAAAAACAACCATAACAACATGTCATCAGCCAATCCAAGACTATACGACCTTTCGATGGTACAATCCGTATCCGGGGGTGATGAGGGCTTTATTAAGAAAATGGTAGCGCTTTTTATCGAAACCGTACCTCAGAACATGCAAGACCTCAAGAATGCCCTCAATGCAGAGAACTGGGAACAGGTCGGCAAGACAGCCCACAAACTGAAATCCACGATCGATTCGATGGGCATCAAGTCCATCCGGCAGGAGATCCGTACGGTGGAATCCAACGCCAAACAAATGGAATCCCTCTCGGAGATTCCCGGCCTGGTATCCACGATCGACAACGTCATTAAGGAATGCATCGGCCAATTACAAGCTGAAGTAATGAATTGACGCCCCTCAAGTACTGAACGGACACCCCCCAGGTATTCAATTGATTCCCAATATATAACAGGTTATTCCCAAATTGAGAGTGAATAAGGCTGCGCCTCTTTTGTAATCAATTGATTTCCACATAGATATAGCGGGTTTTTTTCTGGCACCATTTTGAAGGTTCATAATTGCACCAGACCAGACAACCAATGGAATTAACAAACCAACCCGTTATTTTCGTGGTCGAAGATAACATTATTTATCAGGGCCTTATCGCTAAGGAGCTCGAGACGCTCAGCAGCAATCTCCACTTTTATACCAATGGAGAATCCTGCATCTCAAATCTCGGCAAACGTCCGGCAGTCATCGTCCTCGATTACAACCTCGACGGCCAGCTGAATGGCCTCGACACCCTTCAACGGGTGAGGGACTTCGACCCCAACGTCTATGTGATCCTGTTCTCAAGCCAGAAAGGCCTCAATACGAAAGAAGTTTTTATGCAATACGGAAGTTTTGACTTTCTCGAGAAGAACAGCCTCTCCCTGCGTACGCTCCGCCAAATGGTTGATTGCGTAACATCCCGGACCGGCAAAACAGTAGAAAATTAATCGGGGAAGCCCTTTTTAACCTCTTTATCTCTTTACCCCCTATACCCAGCCCAGACCCTACACCCCGCCGCTCGGCGGGGTTTTTGTGCCCTCACCCCGGGATCCTCGAAATATATTTTTCGATCTCTTTGATCTGGCTCACGATCTGCGGTGTGGTCGGCTTCAACGCCTTGGCCTTCCGAAAGAAATCCTTCGCCGCCCTGAACTCTCTCTTCGTCATCATAATGGAACAAAGCTGCAGGAACGCCGCCGCCTGATTCTCCTTATCGGGCAATCCCTTGCGGAGCGCCTGCCGGATATAACTTTCCGCCTGCCGGATATCATTCTTTTGCATCTGCAGCATCCCCATCTGCAACAGGCTCGCCCCTTCGGCCTCCTTCATCGGCATCCCGAGATCGAGGCCTTTTTTCATGTTCTTTTCCGCACCAGTGAAGTCCTGCTTCATCATCGCAATATTCCCCTTCAGTGTATAATAGACGGAACGGATCGGCTTATATAGCAAACCGGGAAATTTGATCGAATTGAGAACCTTCTCCGCCGCATCCATATCCCCGGACTCCATATGCTCCTGGATCAGTCGCAACGGCCCAAAAAAGAAATATCCGAACAACAGGATCAATGCAACAAAATATAACGGGAAGGCCGGCCAGAAACCTCCATAATAATTGGTGAGCGCACCCCCGATCACCAGCGCGATGGCAATCTGCAGCCGGTATTTTATGACAAGATTGTAAAATTTCATTGGACTGCAAATATACGGTCTTCACCCGGGGTTCACCCCCTTACGGACAGCATTCTCTAAAATTTATCATCGTTGATCTCGATCCAGTAGCCGTCCGGATCCTGCAGATAGATCTGCTTGACCTTATCCGGCCGCAGCTGCGGTGCCTTCTCACTCTGCGCCCAATTCCCGTATTTGACATTCATCGCATCGAGGTGCTTCATAAACTCCTCGATCGACGGCACACTAAACGCCAGATGAATATTGATATCGTGCGGCACATCCGCTGTCGCACCCGAGACCACATGCAGCTGTCCATGCTCCGAGACCCTGAACCAGACATGCTTTCCATCGTGGAACGGCTCAGTTATCCGTTTGAGTTCCAGCACCTTTTCATAGAAGTTCGCCGCGCGGTCGAGGTCTGTCACATAAATGGTTTGATGGCTGAAGTGTGGTCCCTGTGCATACGCGCGCCCAAAGGTCCCCATCAGCATTCCCGCCACTACCATAATAATCATTCGATTCATAATTGTGGTTTTTTAAGGCGGTTAAAATAGGGAATTCCCTTGAATTCCGACCTGCTAAGAAAAAATTGTGCTATTTTTGCGGCCCTTACCGGACGGCAGGCGCCTCGCGCCAATCGAAGGTAAGCGGCCCCGTAGTTCAATGGATAGAATAGAAGTTTCCTAAACTTTTGATACAGGTTCGATTCCTGTCGGGGCTACACTTCACGGAAACCTGCGGAACTCGAGCGGGTTTAATTCTACTTCGCAGGCCAAAGTAAAAATCATTCGGTGCGGAGACTTTTAACCGGATTCACCAAGGCCGCTTTCAGGGCCTGGAAGCTAACGGTGCATAAAGTTATCAAAAGCATGCCAGCGCCAGCCAGAACGAAGATCCAGGGCGAAAGATACGTGTGGATCGGGTAATTCTGCAACCATTTGTTCATTGCCAGCCCGATCAGTGGCATGGCGATCGCCATTGAGAGGGCGATGAGTTTCAGGAAGTCGCCCGATAGCAGCGCCCAAAGATTCACGACGCTTGCGCCGAGGACCTTTCGGACGCCAATCTCCTTTGTGCGTTGTTCCGCGACGAAGGAGGCGAGGCCGAAGAGGCCCATGCAGGAGATCAGAATGGCCAGGCCGGCGAAGACAGTGGTCAGGTCGCCGATCCGCGTTTCGGTTACGAATTTTTGCGCATAGTCGTCATCGTTAAAATGATAAATAAATGGGCTGGCGGGATTGTATTGTTTGTACACGGCTTCGATCGCAGAAAGCGCGGTACGGATGGGAGCGCCGGGTTTGATGCGGATAATGTCGACTGAGTGCCCACCCTTACCCAGGAAGACGGCGGGTTGGACCTTGTCATAGGGGCTGTTGGAGATCATGTCATTTGTTACTCCGATGATCGTATAAACATTGTTCTCGAATCGGACGGTTTTGCCAATGGGGTTTTTAAATCCAAGGGCGCGGGCGCCTGTCTCGTTGACGATGGCGGCTGAACTGTCCGTCAGGTAGGCGCGGGAGAAGTCCCTCCCCTGGAGCACGGTCCAGCCAATAGTGGGACCGAAGTCAGGGTTGACCTCTATATCGCGGAAGTATATGTTTTTCTGCTCTTCGGTCATGCCGGGCCACACCATTGCGTCATTCTGATAAAACGCGGTCAGTAGGGTGGAAGCGTTCGCCGCACCCGCCACTACCCCGGTTTTAAGGAGGCTGGTGCGAAGGGCTTCATAATTCCGATCCAGCGCATCTGTATTGATTGGAATATTGATGAGCCCGGCGCGGTCATAGCCAACGGGTCGGTCCTCGGCATACCGGATCTGCCGGAAGACGACGAGGGTGCCGATGATCAGGCTGAGCGAAATCGAGAACTGGGCCACCACCAGGAACTTTCGCGAAAGGCTTGCACCTTTGCCGGCCTTAAAAGCCGCTTTCAGGACTTTGACGGGTCGGAATCCACTCAGATAGAACGCCGGGTAGCTGCCGGCCAACAGGGCCGTGATCCCCGTGATAGCGAGGGAAAAAGCCCAGAAGATCGGGCTGGTCCAGGGAAGGGTCAGGGGTTTGCCGGAGAGTTGGCTAAACGCCGGAAGACTTAGCTCGGTCAGGCCGACTGCGAGGACGAAGGCAAAGAAGGCGACAAGTAGAGATTCGCCGAGGAATTGCGAGATGAGTTGGGTTCTCAACGAGCCCAGGGTTTTGCGGATACCGACTTCGCGTGCCCGTTTCTCGCTGCGGGCCGTAGAGAGGTTCATGAAATTGATGCAGGCCAGCAACAAGACGAAGACACCAATGATCCAGATGAGCCGGACCAGGCCGATGCGCCCGCTCCCGG
>DASZJO010000218.1:0-5940 GCA_035948015.1 Puia sp. | reverse complement strand
AAAACAAATTATTAAATTAGCGATGGGGGGCGTGAATATTGGGGTTTGTGGGTTAAAAAATTGCTTATATTGCGTGGCTTTCTAAAATTTCAAGTCCAATTTCTCCGATTGAAAAGCTTTTTTCTGTAGAATTGTACATTCATTTTCTATTACATATACCTCAATTTTTTTAAAAAACTAAAAACAAACGATCATGGCTGGAACAACAAAACCGACTGCAGCGCCGGCAGCTAAAAGCACATCTTCATCCGTACAACCAAAACGAAAAGGCAATTCCATTTCCTGGGTCGCACCGGTGGTGTGTATCATTGCAGGATATTGCATCTGGAGGTTCATTTTAGGAAATCCTTCCAATTTCAACAAACCCGATCTCGGGGGTGGGTTCTGGCCAAAACATGAGGATGCAAAAACCGACCTGGCCCGGATGTACATCGGCGGGATCATCGTGCCGATCCTGATCGGTGCGTTGCTGACTGTTATCACCTTTTGTATCGAGCGTTTCCTGACTATCTCCAAGGCGACGGGCAGCGGAAATATCGCTGAGTTTATCCGCAAGGTGCAATATCATCTGGCCAACAAAAATGTAGATGCTGCTATCGCCGAATGCGACAAGCAAAAGGGTTCCGTCGGCAATGTCATGAAAGCGGGGCTTCGCAAGTACAAGGAAATGATCACGATGGATCTGGACACCGAGCAAAAGGTATTGGCGATCCAGAAAGAGGTGGAGGAAGCTACGGCGCTGGAGCTGCCGATGCTGGAAAAGAACCTGGTATTCCTTTCTACGATCGCTTCGGTGGCTACCCTGATGGGTCTGCTCGGAACGGTTATCGGGATGATCCGGTCATTTGCCGCGTTGGGTGCAGCGGGTGGCGGTGAAGCGGCGCAACGTTTGTCTCAAGGTATTTCCGAGGCCCTGTATAACACGGCATTGGGTATCGGTACTTCCGCCATTTCAATTATCATGTATAACGTCTTCACTACCAGGATCGACGGTATCACTTATGGTATTGATGAAAGCGGGTTTACGCTGACGCAAAGCTTTGCTTCGTTGTATAAATAACCGAGCGGCGAAATCTCGGAAAAAGCGGCGCCGGATTTACCGGTGCCGGGAAATGGGGTATAGTAATATTAATGTTTAGCCCCTGTTGTGGAATTCGGGAAATTTTGGGTCTTATTTCGGTAATAGAAATTGATTTTCACTGTAAGATCAGGGTGACCGATGGGTAAGATCATTTACAATCAAACGTTTTAAAATGGGAAGAGCAAAATTACCGCGTAAGAGCACGAACATAGACATGACGGCGATGTGCGATGTCGCTTTCCTGTTGTTATCGTTCTTCATCTTAGCGACCAAGTTCAAACCGCCGGAGGCGTTGAGCGTGACGACTCCGAGCTCGGTGTATACCAAAATAGCCGCAGAGACGAATGTGGTCCTGATTACCCTGGATCGTCAGGGAAGGGTCTATTTCAGTGTCAGCGATAAGAATGTCCCTGAGAAAGATGAGATCATCAATACGATCAATACCCAGCACAATTTGGGCTTGACGAAAACCGAGATGAATAACTTCTCTCATAATCCGACCGGTTATGTCGGGGTTCCGTTCAGCCAGTTGAAGGCTTTGCTGGACAGGGGCGTCGCACCGGATGCGCTTAAAGGGGTGAACATGCCGGGGATACCGACCGTGGACAGCACCAATAATGAGCTAAGGGACTGGGTGGCAGCGGCTGTGGGGGCTTTCCAGGGTGGGCATATGTACATCCTGATCAAAGGGGATGATGCAGCTACGTATCCTAATTTCAGCGGGGTGATCTGGGCGTTGAAGAAGAATGACCAGCTGAAGTTCCAGTTGGTCACCAGTCCGATCGCTGCGCCTCCGGGGTCTGAATTGTACAATACGCAGCTCAAGACCGGCAATAAACTTGTAGAGAATTGATTGAGATTTAATAACTTATAAAAAGATAGTTTATGGCAGAAATGGATACCTCCAGTAAGGGCGGTGGTCATAAAAAGGGCCCCGGCGTGAAAAAAGGTAAGAAGTTGTCTACCCGCGTGGATTTGACCCCGATGGTGGACCTGGGATTCCTGCTGATCACGTTTTTTATCTTTACGACGACGATGAGCCAGCCTACGGCGATGAGGCTCAATCTGCCGAAGGATACGGATAAGCCGGATGAGCAGAACAAATTGAAGGAGTCGGCGGCTTTTACGGTCATGCCGGCGAAGGCGGACCAGATCTATTATTATGAGGGGCTGGATCCTTCCAAAATTCAGACGGCGACCTGGAAAACGATCCGGGATGCCATACTGGACAAGAAGCGGAGGACGCCCGTGGATGATTTCATGGTGATTATCAAGCCTGACAAGGATGCCAGCTATAAGAATACGGTGGATATGTTGGACGAGATGAAGATCGATGAGGTCAAGCGGTTTGCCCTGGTGGATATTAGCCCGACGGAGTATAATTTCATCCAGAGGACCGAGCAGGCCAACGGGATAAAATAAGGGGCCCGTATGGAATACGGGGGGGCATGAATCTTATATAGAAGGGACCGGGTCCAAGGGGGCCGGGACCGAACAGAACCGGTGGGAAGCCGGGGCTGAACCAAAAACAAGCAAACCCATTACAATGGAAGTCAACAAAATACTAAACGCCGACATCCTCGACATTGTTTTTGAGGGGAGGAACAAGGAGTATGGCGCTTACGACTTGCGTAAGACCTATAACAAGCGTCTGGTGAAGGCGATTGTAGGGATGGCCGTCATACTTGTGTTGCTGTTCGTTGGATTTTTCTTGTCCAGCATCAGCGGCGGCTCGAAAAAGAGTGCGATGGTCGTAGACGATGTGCAGCTCGAAGATATCAAACAGGAAAAGAAAGATGAGCCGCCGCCACCGCCGCCGCCCAAAGTAGAGCCGCCTAAGGTGGAGATGGCCAAGTTTACGCCGCCCAAGATCGTTCCGGATAAGGAAGTGAAGCCGGAAGAGAAGCCCCCGGAGCAGGAGAAGCTCGAGGACACCAAGATCGGTACGGTCAACCAGGAAGGCATCAAGGATGAGGGTATTACGGCCCCGCCCGTGAGTGATGCCGGTAAGGGTGTGGTAGAAGCGCCGAAGAAGGACGACGAAGATTATGATAAGACGTTTACAAAGGTGGAGATCGAGTCCGATTTTCCGGGTGGTGCGGGCGCGTGGTTGCGTTATCTGAATAAGAACCTGCGTTATCCCGACGATGCGGTGAACAATGAGATCCAGGGTACGGTGGTTGTACAATTTATCGTGGATAAGGAAGGTAATGTGAGTGATGTGACGCCGATCAGCGGGCCGGATCAAGGTGGGTTGAGAGAAGAGGCGGTCCGGGTTATCAAGAAGAGTGGTAAGTGGACGCCGGCCATTCAGAATGGGCGTCAGGTGAAGTCGTATAAGAAGCAGCCGATCGTGTTTAAGTTGGAGTCGCAATAGTGATTGCGCGCTTCGCGCGGGAGATATAATTGAGATCCCTCCGAGTTATCGGGGGGATTTTTGTATTTGCGGGTGTGCGTGGCCGTTAGATTTGTGTGCGCAAAGGTTGTGGAATGCGGGATGGTTGGGAGTCTTAGTAATAAACCTTTGTTTATGGAACCAAATCAAATTAAACAAGCGAATTTCCTTGATATCGTTTTTGAGGGGAGGAACAAGGAGTATGGCGCTTATGAGTTGAGAAAGACGTACAATCGACGGGTGGTGAAGTCGATGATTGTGATGGGGTCGATGGTGATCCTGGTATGTGTGGGCGGGGTGGTGATGGGGTTTGCGAAGGGGAAACGGGTGGGGTCATTCGATGTTGGGGGGGACGTGATTTTCCAGTCGGTGAAAGATCCGCAGGTCCTTCCGCCTCCGCCGCCGCCGAGGGTGGTGCAGCCGCAGGTTGCGACCAGGATCTTCACGCCGCCGTTGATTGTGAAGGAGGACGTTAAACCGGATGAGAAGCCGCCGGAGAATTCGGAACTGGACCATGTTCAGATCGGGACTGTTAACAAGGCTGGGGTTGCCGATGGGGAGATTGTGGGGCCACCGTCGAACGGGTTGGTTGCGGGGGTTGTTGATCAGCCCAAGAAGTCGGATGGAGATGACCGTTTCATTCCGATCGAGAAGGAGGCCGAGTTTCCGGGTGGAAAGGATGCCTGGGCGCGTTTTTTAAACAAGACATTGCGGTATCCGGATGAAGCGCTTAACATTGGAATTGACGGGATGGTAATAGTACAGTTTGTGGTCGATGTCGACGGAAGCATAAGCGATGTGCAGGTGGTCAGCGGTCCTGAGAAAGGGGGACTGAGAGAGGAGGCGATGCGCGTGATCAAAAAAAGCGGGAAATGGGTACCGGCGTTGCAGAATGGCCGGTCGGTAAAAGCGTATCGGAGGCAGCCGGTAGTATTTAAGCAGGTGACTGAGAATTGAAAGCGGGGTCTGGCGCGGGCTTTGCGGGTTGGCAAATAGCGAATCCCCGTTTTGGCGGGGATTTACTAATTTTATGCGAGAGAACTAACCCATGACTCGAACCAATTTGTCTTCCGTCCTATGGCTAAGGTATGCACGGGCTGTGATGCTTGGGGTGGTTCTTTCGCTGGTATCGGGCCGGGGCTATGGATTGGGGTATGGGTCGGGGAAATTTTTGGTCCTGACGATGACGACGGAAACGAACCAAACGGCCACTTGTGGAAATGCGAACGGATCGGTAACGGTAACGGCGGTTATGGGGGGCGGGACGCCGCCTTATCAATACAGCATTAATGGGGGAGCTTTTCAGGCCTCTCCTACCTTCAACAATCTTGCCGGGGGAAACTATACGATCACCGTGGAAGACGCGGCCACTCCGATGAATACCGGGTCGGTAGTTGTAGGCATGGGGAATATCCCGGGGCCAACGGGACTTTTGCTCCAGCCGATAGCAGCTTCCTGCTTGAACAATGATGGCCAGATTGACGCCATCGCAACGGGTGGCACCCTGCCCTATTCGTATTCTGCCAATGGCGGCCCGTATGGGGCCTCTCCCCTGGTCAACGGCCTTGGTTCCGGCAATCAAACCATCACTGTCATGGACGGCAATGGCTGTCTCATCACTGCTGCAACATTTGTACCCGTCAACAATACGCTCACGCTGACCATGGGGCCGGGGACAACAATCTGCCAGGGGACGAGCACTACGTTAACCCTGACGACGAATGCCACCAGCTTTAGCTGGTCACCCGCGACCGGCCTCAATGATCCGACTATAGCCGAGCCGGTGGCCAGCCCAAGCACTACTACGACCTATACGGTGTTGGCGGATCTTGGGATTTGTATCTCTACGGGGACGGAAGCCGTTACCATCCTGCCGGCGCCGCTTCCGACGGCTTCCGCCGTGGCTGAGCTTTGTTACGGGCAGTCGGCTCAGTTACAAGGCGGCGGGGGTGTCGCCTACCAATGGTCGCCGGCAACCTATCTCAGCAGTACTACGATCCCGAATCCGGTCGTACAGCAGCCGCAACAGAGCATTACCTATAGCCTGAATGTGACGGATGCCAATGGCTGCACTTCCCTTCAGCCGGCTGCGGTGCTGGTGGCGGTTTTGCCGCCGCCTGTGGTATTTGCGGGTGACGATACGGCGATATTGATCGGTCAGACGCTGGCGATGAATGCGGTCGATGTCAATAATACAGGGTTCACCAGTTACCAATGGTCGCCCGCTCTCGGATTGGACAATCCTTCGGTCCAGGATCCGGTGGCGACGGTCACGGGGGATATAGTGTATACGGTGACGGCAACCACGCCGCAGGGGTGTCTGGGGACGGATAGTATTCGGATCAAGGCGGTTACGATGGGGGATATAGTCGTGCCGAATGCTTTTACGCCGAATGGGGATGGGCGGAATGATGTTTTGAGGCCGCATGCGATCGCGATAAAGGATTTCAAGTATTTTATGGTG
>DASZJO010000217.1:0-13667 GCA_035948015.1 Puia sp. | reverse complement strand
TGCCGGTCCGAAATCCGGACGTCCCGAACCAACGTCTTCTGATCCCGGCCGTTCACCAGCGGCACACTCAAATTAAACAACCCCTGCGCCCCCGCAACCTGGCAACGGTTCCGAAAACCCATTTTCTGGTACGTTTCGTATTGATCAAAAACAATATTCGAAAATTTATATAAATTTTTATATAAAATAACCGAAGGAAAATATTGAATGTCAATAATTAAGTTCATCGTATTAAAAATTTAACCTCACGCCAATCACAACCCCCGAAAAACCGGCTATTTGACCCCAACCCAGCAAGTATACACCATGTTTTAAATTCGAATCATCCAGATTCAATTGATTAAAAACTAATTACTTAACTCATTTGAAAAAATACCATAGAAATTAGTACAGTATTTTTCGCTCGCGCGTCCGCATCAACACGAAAAAACTAACCCGCTTAGCAGGGCTTCGCCCAACTATACGGGTCACTACAAATCACTTCTCCCCTACCCTATTATTCACCACCAGATTTTGAGGAGGAATCCGATTCCCAATCCGAATGCCCATCGCAGGAATAAGCCACTTGTATATCGGGAAGCAGTGTTAGCAGATAGAAGAAAATGCCTTGGCCGCTATCACCTTCCTGATCCTCATACAACTTCGGCAACCCCCATCGATTGTAGGAGTTAATATCGGAAATATGAAATTCTGTGGAAAAAATGACAGGATTATTGGCGCTATAATCCTGAAAAAGGAGCTGCCAGACCCTGTTGGTCCGATAGATGTTGAACTTATCGTCATAAGTGACCCCGGGCCGGATCTGGTTGCCTCTACGATCATAGCTGATAGTCGTTGTGTCCAGAGGCTGAGGCGGACCGGACAAGCTGGGGAATTCCGTCCAGGTCCTCACCGTCCTCCCCTGCCGATCCTGTTCATAGCCGCTGACAACCGCAGTTATAAAGGGTGGAGGATTGGGCGGTAACACAAATGAAGGCCCCAGGGCCACGCCCGGCCCGTCATAATTAAGCGAGGAATCAATGACTATCCCTGGCCGGGGATAGGCAAAACGATGCCACAGATCGATAGCCGCGGTATTTGTGCCCCCCGGAAAGACAAAGATCACATCGCGGAGACGGTCAAACCGGTCATAGCGGAAATAGATCTCATCGAACTCTTCCCCCAAGACGGAAAACAACGGCAGAATAGCCTCGGGATCACCAGCTGAATTATACTTCACGATCGTTTGCTGATATGGTTGGACTGGAGTGCCAAAGTAGAACGTGTCGATCCGGCAAAACTGCCCAACGGCATGCGGGTCTTTCCGGAGAACTTCAGCTACCTTTCGGCAAGCAGGCAAAAGAAAGAAAACGCAGGCAACAGCCATCAGGCTGCGGAGGGAGTGAAACGGTTTCATGATCTAAACATCTTATTTACCAAATCCCCTATCCGTAGATCAATATCTCATCGTCCATGCAATGCAACTCATCCTCCGGCTCAAAAACATATATCCGCCATATATGCCTGTACTCCTCCCGATCCTTCAATAGGTTGAGCAGCGGGGTCATCTCATCACCCTCCTCCCCCAGCTTATGATTCACCATCACATTCAGTGAAAAATTATGCGACGACCTTGTCCCCCCATCAAATTCCACAGGGGAAAGCCATACCTCCGCATACTTCAGCTCCCGCTTATTTAGATCGCGAAATAAGCGCTTAAGATTTTTTATAACATCCAGCGGATCCATGGGATAATTTCCCCCTCAAGGTAGAAAATTTTCCGATCATTCCGCCAGCTTGAACTCCTTATCCTGGTTCCTTAACGCGTCCAGTTTCTTCTTCCCATAGGTCGCACGCGTGATAACCACGAATAGCACCGGCACGATAAAGATCGCCAGACTGGTTGCCGCAAACATCCCGCCTAACACCGTCCAACCGATCGTATTCCGGGCGACCGCAGCCGCGCCCGACGCCAGCGCCAGCGGTAATACCCCCAGCAGGAACGCGATCGACGTCATCAGAATGGGCCGTAACCGCAATTTCACCGCATCCAGAGTCGCCTGGACTACGTCCATCCCCCGATCCACCCGCTCCTTGGCAAATTCCACAATCAGGATCGCATTCTTGGCAGACAACCCGATCAGCGTGATCAACCCGATCTGGGCATACACATTATTGCTAAGCTCGGTCCGCCACGTCAGCGCGAGAATGGCCCCAAACACCCCCACGGGAACCGCCAACAAGACCGAAAACGGTACCGACCAGCTTTCATACAGCGCCGCCAGGAAAAGGAATACGAAGACGATGGAAAGCGCAAAAATATACACCGCACTATTACCCGATTTCATCTCCTGTAAGCTCAAACCCGACCAATCATATCCATAGCCCTCCGGCAATACCTTCGCAGCGACCCGCTCCAGTGCCTGGATCGCCTGACCGCTGCTGTACCCCGCCTTGGCGCCGCCATCGATCTCCGCGCTCCGGTAAATATTGAAGTGCGAGATCAGCGGTGCACTCTCAGTCAGCCGGTAGGAGACCACCGTGCTCAATGGGATCATCTCGCCATTGATGTTTTTGCAGTAGTAATTGGAAAAGGCATGGATATCCCCGCGGAAAGCCGTATCGGCCTGCGCCACCACATAGAAATTCCGGCCGTAAATGGTCAGCTGGTTGATATACGTACTGCCCATGTACATCTGCATCGTATTGTAGACGTCCGAAAGGTTAAGCCCCAGCTTCTTGGCCTTATCCCTGTCTACGTCTACCTCATATCCCGGCGTGTGGGCGCTGAAAAACGTAAAGGCATTTCCGATCTCCGGCTGCCGGTTCGCCTCCGCTACGAATTGGTTCACGACGCGCTCAAAAGTCTTGATATCGTCATTGGACTGGCGTTGCTCGACCTGGATACTAAAACCGCCCGCATTACCCAGACCGGGGATGGCCGGCGGCGGAATGACCACGATCCGCGCCTCCTTGATCGCCGAAAACCGCTTTTGTAGCTCGGCGATTACCCCCTGGAGCTGCAGGGATTTCTCCTTCCGCTGATCCCACGGTTTGAACTGGATAAAGACGCTCCCGGCGTTGGATTTGATGCCAAAGGTGAGGATGTTCAACCCACCCAACGCGGCCGTATGCAGTACTCCCGGTGTCGCCTGGGCCATATGCTGGATGCTGTCCAGCACTGTGATGGCCCGGGTAGTAGACCCGGCTTCCGGGATCTCAAAGGAAACATATACCCTGCCCTCATCCTCCGTAGGAATGAACCCCGTAGGCTTTTTGCCGAAAAGGAAAATGTCCCCGACGACGATACAAGCCAGCAGGATCACCACCAGCGGCGACGCTTTGATCCAGCCCCGCACCCCATTCGTATAATGATGCGTTACCCTGTCGAACCAGTTATTGAAGTGAAAGAAGACCCAGTTTAAACCCCGGGACTTTTTGTCGATATGATGCTCCTTCAGGAGCAGCATACATAGGGCCGGAGTGAGCGACAAGGCCACAAAAGCCGAGATCAGTACCGAAATGGCGATCGTAATGGCAAACTGCTGATACAGCCGCCCGACTATCCCGGGGATAAAACCCACCGGAACGAATACCGCCGCCAGGATCAGCGCAATCGCGATAACCGGCCCCGAAATATCGGCAATCGCCCGCGCCGTTGCTTCCTTCGCTGACAAATGCTCCGCATCGATATAATGCTGCACCGCTTCCACAACCACGATGGCATCGTCCACCACGATGCCTATCGCCAGCACGAACCCAAACATGGTCAGGGTATTAATCGTAAAGCCCAGGGGTATGAAAAAGATAAAGGTCCCGACGATAGACACCGGGATCGCGAGCACCGGGATGAGCGTCGATCGCCAGTTCTGGAGAAAAAGGAAAACCACCAGCGTCACCAGCCCGAGCGCGACCAGGAGCGTCTGGACCACATCGGCGATGGATACCTTAACCACAGATACCGATTCGAACGGCACCTTATAGTCGATATCCGCGGGAAAATATTTTTTGGCGTCCGCCAGCGCCTTGTAGACCCCGTCGGCCGTCGCGATCGCATTGCTGCCAGGCGCCTGATATACCAACAGATAAGAAGACCGCTGCCCGTCCACAAAAGAGTTGGCCGCATAACTGACCTTACCCAATTGGACCCGGGCGACATCCTTGAGATAAACGATCGAGTTTTGTTGCGGATTACTGCGGATAACGATATTGCCGAACTGCTCCTCGGTCGTCAAGCGGCTATTGGTGAACACGACGAATTCGAATGCGGTAATATTCGGCTGCGGCGGCGCAGACGTCGATCCCGCAGCGACCTGCAGATTCTGCTCGTTGATGGCGTTTTGCACGTCATTGACCGTCAACCCCAACTGCGCGAGCTTATCCGTCTTCAACCATACCCGCATCGCGAAGTTATCCGCACGACTGAACACGTCACCCACGCCGGGTGTCCGCAACAAGATATCCCGCAGGTAGATGTTGGCGTAGTTGTCCATAAAGGGGATACTGTGGGTCCCCTTTGGCGAGTAAACAGCGACCAGCATCAGGATCGCCGGGTTGCGCTTGAGCGTAGTGATGCCCAGCTTCTGCACCTGCTGCGGCAAGGTCGGCGTCGCAATCCCCACGCGGTTCTGGATATCCAGCGCCACAATGTTCGGGTCGGCGCCGATATTCAGGGTAGCCGTGATCTGGGATGTCCCGTTGTTGGAACTGTTACTTTGCATATACGCAATACCCGGGACGCCGTTGACCTGCGTCTCGATGGCCGTAGTCGTCGTCTGCTCCACCGTCTGCGCATCGGCGCCCACGAAATTACTGGTGATCTGCACCGTCGGCGGTGTAATATCCGGGTACTGGCTGATAGGCATATTGAGGATGGCCAGCGTTCCCACAAGCAGGATTACCAGGGAAATTACGATCGCCGTCACCGGCCTTCTGAGAAATATATTGGAAGACTTCATTTCTGAATTTTTTGGTTCATTGTCCTATTTTGCCGCCCCGGGCGCCGCCTTCGGCGGCGCCAGCCTTACTACCGAACTATCCCGAAGTTTTTGCACCCCTTCCGTAACAACCTTCTCTCCCTGCATCAACCCGCTTCTTACAACGATATTGGGACCGATCCGGGTCCCCAACGAAACCTTCTTTTGTAAGGCAATGCTGTCTTCAACCACGAAGACAAAGAACTCTCCCAGCGACTCCACCACTGATTTATATGGGATGAGCAGCGTGCTGTCTCCCGAAGCATGCCTGATCCGGATATTGGTTGTCAACCCCGCCTTTAGCTCGTTCTTCGGATTGGCAAACGTTATCCTCGCCTTAAGGGTTCCCGTTGTCGGATCGATCGACCGGTCCAGCAGATACAGCTGACCGGGAAAAGGATAAATAGATCCGTCGGGCATCACTGCCGTAAAGATCGTATCCACGCTCTTTTTCCCTTTTTCAAAATACCTGTTGAACTGGGGAATATCCGCCTGGTTGATGGCAATATCGACCGCCATCGGGTTATCGGTGGACACCGAATTCAACAGCGTCTGCGGATACACCGCCGTTCCAACCTTGACCTGCGAAATGCCGATCGTCCCATCGAACGGTGAAAATATCTCCGAATATTTCAGGTTGGTCTCCACACTGGCTACATTGGCCTGCGCCGCCTGAAGCTGCTGCTTGCTGGCTTCGAGATCGGCCAGCTGATGGTCGAGGGTCTGCTTGGCAATAGCATCCTGCTTGGCCAGCTCAAGGTACCTGTCCGCATCTTGCTGCGACTTCTCGAGGTTGGCCCTGGCAACAAGCACATTGGCCTTTGCCTGTTCAACCGCCGCTTTATATTGCTGCTGATCGATCTCGTATAATTTTTGCCCCTTCCTTACTCCCTGGCCATCTTTGAAATAAATGCCGATTATATTGCCGGAAACCTGCGGCTTGATATCCACCTGGTTCAGCGGCGTAGCCGTCCCGGGATAACTTTCGAAATAAGTAGCATTGCCTGACCGCACCGTATAAACATTTACCGAAGCAGGCGGCGGAGCCGCCGGTCCCGCACTTTTGCTCCCGCAGGATGCCAGCCCGAATGCAGTCAACGATAGAAGCCCAGTTAAGATGTTTCTCATATAAAAAGATGATTTGTCCATTATTGAAACTTGATTGATCCCAAAGCCTTTTCCACATCGAGCTTGCTGCTCAACACCTGATACAAGGCATCGCTATAATTCACCTGCGCGGTCCGCAGATCGGTCTCAGACGTGATCAGGTCCAGGTAGGCCTTGACCCCTGACCGGTATTGCAGCTCGATCGTGTTGAACACTTCTCTCGCCAGGTTGAGATTGTCCCGCTGGACATAATAATTATTCAGATCACTCTTGTACACCGCGAGCGCCTGTGTATACTGCGTATTGATCTGACTCTGCAGATTGACTACATCCCAGTCGATCCGCGTCAGTTGTAACTCCGCTATCCTGATATTCTGAGTTCGCTGTGTACCCTGGAAGATCGGAACGCTTATCGTCAGCCCGGCATAGGAAGTGGGAAAATTATTACTGTAGAGCTGGCTGAATTCCGGGTTCAGATAGTTGAGGCTGTACCCCGCGCCGGCACTGACCGTTGGGATATATGCCCATTTCTGATACTTTACCTCCGCCTGCTGCAAGCGCTTCTGCGTCATTAACTGCTGGAATTCGATCCGCTGATTATAATCGGGGACCGCCGTCGTATCCATCACGACCTGCTGCTCCATGGTCGCGCTGTCATAAACGAGATGCAACGGATCTTTTCCCGTATAGCCCATAAGCTGGACCAGCACCGCATATTTTGCCTTCAGCGTCTCCTGGTCCGTTTTACGCTGCGCCTTGCTGTTATTCAGCGAAATAGTGGCCCGTTTATAATCCGTCTTATCCACCAGCCCGCCCTGGTATTGATTATAGGTGTCTTTAAGATTGCGCTCCAGCCGGACGATATCGTCATCCAGCACGCTGATGTCCTGTTCGGTGAGCAGCACGTCATAAAAGGCCTTGCTTACATTGACCGTCACATCGATCTTATCACTGACAGAGAATTGGTGGATCTGCGTCATCACATCCCGTTTCGTCTGGCTTGCCAGCAGCACGTCCCGATTGAATAAGGTTTGAGTCAGCCCTAGCGCCACCGAAGAGGAATTAAAGGTGCCACTATAGACAATCTTGCCGCCAAAGAGGATCGCGGGCAGCTGAAAATTGTTCTGATAATTTGCATTCAGCCCGATCTGCGGATACCACTCCGCCAACCGGCTTTTGATCTGTCGGTCCGTGATCTGCTCATCCAGCGCTGCTTGCTGCACCAGCGGAAAATGCTTCAATGCAAACTGAACGCAGGCTTCAACCGTCGCCAGAGATGGCAGCGTATCCGAAGTTATTTGCGCGCTGGCGGAAAGGGAGCCCGCACTAAGTCCAACAGTGATAAATCCGATAACCCAAATTTTCTTCATAAACATTGCGCTATAGATTGAGAGCCGGCTATCGCCGGCTATGAATGACTAATATCCAATGTCTGACCTATCGGTCGGGACGGCCTCCAGCCGTCTTTGAGGGCACAAAGTTAAACAAACGTTTGAATTAAACAAACGTTTAATCAATAAAGGGCAAGCAGATATGTAACTATTTGGCTAACAATTGGCTATTAAAATTAAAGCAAAAACCCAATCCTATTTATCTTTGCCCACTAAATTTCAAACAGATGCCCGCTTCAATCCATACTATCCTGGGCGCCAACGGCACTATCGCAAATTCCCTCGCCCTGGAACTGACCGGACGCCGCCTGCCCGTCCGGCTGGTATCCCGCAATCCCGCCCCCATCCCCGGCACAACAACACACATAGCCGATATAACCGACCCCGCCCGGACCTTGGAAGCGATCCGTGACTCCGCCGTCGTTTACTGCTGCATCGGCCTGCCTTATAACTACTCGATCTGGAGACAGCAATGGCCCAGGATCATCGAAAATATCATCGCCGCCTGTCAGCAGACGCGAGCCAAACTCATATTCTTCGATAACGTCTATATGTACGGCGAGACTTCGGGACCTATGACCGAAGAAACTCCATACAATCCTTCCAGCCGCAAAGGCGATCTTCGCGCCCGCATCGCCACTCAGCTGATGAGTGAGGTCCGGAAAGGTCACATCATCGCGACTATCGCCCGTTCCGCCGACTTCTACGGACCGGGAGCCGTAAAGACAAGCCTTCCCAGTTTCCTCGTTTTTCAGCGGCTCCTCAAAGGCCAGCAGGCGCAATGGCTGGTCAACGCACAAGTCCGCCATTCGTTCACCTATATTCCCGATGCCGCCCGCGCCCTCTGCCTGCTCGCCCAGGACGACAACTCCTGGAACCAGGTCTGGCACTTGCCCACAGCGGCCCGCCCCCTCACCGGTGCCGGATTCATTGAACGGGCCGCCGCCGAACTACAGAAGGCAAGCAAGTATACGGTATTGTCAAAATGGATGGTCAGGTTAGGGGGTATCTTCGACAGGACCACTGCCGAATTGTATGAGATGCTCTATCAGTACGAATCAGAATACATATTTGATTCTACAAAGTTCGAAACCGCTTATTCTTTTCAACCGACGCCATACGAACACGGGATCCGCGAAACGGCCGAAGCTGCAGCCGCCGCCACCGCAGCCCGCCGAAATTAATTCATTTTAATGATGAATTCTGTAATAAGCCCGCTGTAAATTCATTTTTGTCGCCGGCGCCACCACCAGTGGCAGCTTCTCTACCACCGTTTCACTGGTGTCGAGCCCGAAAGCCTTCTCCTCATCCACTGCCAATTTCTTGAGCGCGAAATACGCATTCAGGATGAACCCATCCCGGACTGAGAACTCATTATCGTAAGAAAGGAATTTCTCCAGGATCACAAACCGGAAGTCCTCCGCTATATTGTGCTTTTTCAGCGACGGGAACCGGCTAACTACATCCAACTCCTTATTACAGATCATTTCCGTCACCACCTTGCGGAACATCATCCCCACCCGTTGCTGGACCCGGAAACCCAACCGGAACTCTACCCGGATTACCTTGTCATTCATTAGCTCCTCTACCCCGTACTCCATCGTATAAGGCTCATCCGTTCTCTCGATATGCACAAACCAATAAACATCCGCCCGCTTGGGATTGTGGCTGAAAATGGAATAAAGGATCTTCTCCTCGATCTGCGTCGGCCGGTTGGCCTTCGTCAGGTAAATCAGATGGGATGTAAACTTCGGAATGCTCTCATCCTTACTGAGGTTCTCCAGGAGCGGGATATGTTCGTTGAGATCAATAAAATTCAGGAACCGGTTGTTGATCTTCCGGGCATGATACCAGATATACATCGTGAAGATGAGGCCTACCTCGAACACGAGGAAGAATAACCGCTTGACGAGCTTGACCGCATTGGCGACAAAAAAACAACTTTCGACCATTACAAAGACCGTGACGATCGCGCCGACCAGCCAGAAAGGATAATGCTTGACGTAACGAAGGAAATTGTACATGAGGATCGTGGTCATGAGCATGGCCACCGTGATCGAAAACCCGTATGCCGCTGTCATCGCTTCCGAGGTCCGGAAATAAAGGACCACAAGGAAACACCCCGTGCAAAGGATCCAATTGATACTCGGGATATAGATCTGACCACGGATGTCCGTAGGGAATTTTACCGTGACCTTTGGCCAGAAGTTCAAACTGATCGCTTCATTGATCAACGTAAAACTGCCGCTGATAAGCGCCTGGCTGGCAATGATGGAGGCGGCGGTGGCAATGAATACACTGGGGATCAGGAACCAATGTGGCACGATCGCAAAGAATGGGTTCACCCCGCCGAGATTTTCTTTATGCTGTAGCAACACCCAGGCGCCCTGACCCAGATAGCTTAACACCAGCGCCGTCTTCACAAAGATCCAGCTGATCTGGATATTCCGCCGCCCGCAATGGCCAAGATCGGAATAAAGCGCCTCCGCTCCCGTGGTACAAAGAAACACCGCTCCAAGCAGCCAAAACCCCTTCGGATGCGCGATCAACAATTCCAGCCCATAGTGCGGGCTCAACGCCTTCAGGACGCCGGGATAGTGAACGATCTGATTCAAGCCCAAAATCCCCAGCATCGTAAACCAAATGAACATGATCGGACCAAACGCGCCGCCTACCACCTTCGTACCAAAACGCTGAAACGTAAACAACAGCAAGATGATCACCATGACGATCTCCACTACCAGCGCGTTCCCGGGAACCACGACATTCTCGAGGCCATGCACCGAACCGAGCCCCTCGATGGCCGAAGTCACAGAAATGGGCGGCGTAATTATCCCATCCGCCAGCAAAGTTCCTGCACCGATAATGGCCGGATAGACCAATACCTTGCCGTATCGCCGGACCAGCGCATAAAGGGAGAATACACCGCCTTCCCCCCGGTTGTCTGCTTTTAACGTGATAAAAACATACTTGAAAGTGGTCTGTAGCGTCAGGGTCCAGAATACACACGAAATAGCGCCGAAAACCAACTCCTGGGAGACCTTGCCCCCTTCCGTCAAAATTGTCTGGAACGTGTACAGCGGAGAAGTTCCGATATCGCCAAAGATGATTCCTAACGTGATGAGAAGACCTGCGGATGTAACTTTACTTAAATGACTTCGGTCCATAGATTTGAGGGGGGCAAAGGTACACCCCAAACGCCAAAAAAATCAAATTATTTTGAGGAAAACCCGTTCAGCCGCGATCCTCCGTCCGCGCTCTTAGCATCTCGCCAAAATTTAGTTTTTTAACCATCGCCGCGACCACAGAAACCAGCCGCTTCGTCCGGGTCCCCTCCGTCTTTGCCTCCCGGACCCAATTCCCGAAATAATTTTGATGAGACTTTGGAAGGGAGTTGAAGTAAGCCAGCGCCTCCGGCTCGTCCGAAAGACACTCCATCAGATCCTTCGGCGGCTTGATCACCGCCTTATCGACCTCCAGCTCGACCCGCAACGCGTCCCCCTTTTGCTTTCGCAACGCCTTTCTCACACTGGACTTGAGCGCCATGATAAAATCACCTCCACCCATAGGCAACAAAGCCATCTTTTCGATGGCATGATCATCCAGCTTCCCCTTGACCCGGAAGGATTTTTTATTGCCCGGCATCAATTTCTCCGCCATGGCTGCCGGGATCCGGATATACGACCACCCGGTCTTTTCCCCCATCTCGCCGAACTGCAATATTTTAGTGGTGAAGCGGATCATCAGCGGCCCTTATGCCCTTGCCTTGACTGCCGGCTTCTTCTTCCTCTTATGCTGCCTGAGTGCAGCCTCGATCCCCTTTCGCAAATTCTCGAACGTCGGCTTTCCGGTGAACAGCTCACCATTGATAAAGAACGCCGGTACATCCCGAACCCCCTTATCCAACCCTTCTAACAAATCACTGCGGACCTGCCAGCCATAGGTCGAATTCATCAGGTCTTCCAGGAACTTCTTATTCACTACGCCAACATCCTTGGCATACTCGCGCAAACTGATCGCACCGAGCCGCCGGCGATGAGCAAACAGCATCGTGTGCATCTCCCAGAATTTACCTTCCTGCGCTGCCCCCAGCGAAGCCTCCGCAGCCTTCATGGCATGCTGATGGATCTTGGTAAGCGGAAAATGCCGGAAATTGAATTTCAATTTCCCTTCAAACTGCTTCAGCAGCTTCCCCACTACCTCATTTACCTTGGCGCAAGCCTCGCTTTCGTAATCGCCATATTGCATTAAGGTAACCGGTGCGTTAGGATCGCCTACAAAAATCGCCTTGGTTGAAATGATCTCGACCGTTTCTTTTGCTTTCATATTACACTTATAACATATTCCAAGCGTCAAAGTTCAGGCTTTCCCGAACAAAATCCTCTCCGTTCAAACAATATTGCGACAAAAATTCGCTCCGCAAAATATGCTTTTTTGTCGTAATACCATCAAAGTCTGCCCCGCCGGGCGAACCGGGCTCCGCCCAGACGTCATTTATTGTTCCCATCCGCTTTTGCGAAGTGCGGCGTCTCATTCCGGAATACTACTACCCCATCGAACACATCTACCAGCACCGGGGCCGTCCGGTCGATATCCCCTGCTAATATCCTCTTACTCAATTGATTAACTATTTCCTTCTGGATCAGTCGCTTCAACGGCCTTGCGCCAAACTGCGGGTCGAACCCATTTTCGGCCAGGTAGTCGATAAGATATTCACTGAATTCCAGTTGTATACCATTCTTCAACACCAGTTTCTGCAGGTCTTCGAGCTGGATGCGGATGATTCCCCGAATCTCGCCCTTTAACAAGGGCTGAAATAGAATGATCTCATCAATCCGGTTCAGGAATTCCGGCCGGATGGTCTGCCGAAGCAGGTCCGTAACCTCCAATCTGGTCTTTTGCATAACATCCTCGCGATTTCTTTCCGTCACATCCTCGAAATTGGCCTGGATGATCTGGCTGCCCATATTGCTGGTCATAATGATGATCGTATTCTTGAAATTCACCACGCGGCCCTTATTGTCAGTCAGCCGGCCATCGTCCAGCACCTGCAGCAGGATATTGAACACATCGGGATGCGCCTTTTCGATCTCATCCAGCAGCACGACGCTATAGGGTTTGCGCCGGACCGCTTCCGTCAATTGGCCGCCTTCATCATATCCCACATATCCCGGAGGCGCACCCACCAGCCGGCTCACTGAATGCTTTTCCTGGTACTCGCTCATATCGATCCGCGTCATCATGCTTTCGTCATCGAACAGGTAGTCGGCAAGCGCCTTCGCAAGTTCCGTTTTACCAACACCGGTCGTCCCCAAAAAGATAAAGCTCCCTATCGGTCTTTTGGGGTCCTGCAAGCCCGCCCGGCTCCGCCGGATGGCATCGGCCACCGCACCGATGGCCTCATCCTGCCCTACAACCCGCTTGTGCAGCTCGTCTTCCAGGTTCAGCAGCTTTTCTTTTTCGCTTTGCAGCATTTTACTGACCGGAATTCCCGTCGTCTTGGCCACGGCTTCCGCAATATCTTCCGCATCGACCTCTTCCTTCATCAGCCGTGACGTCGCGCTTATCGCACTAAGCTGCGCCGAATACGTCTCGATGATCTTCTCCTGCTCCTTGATCTTGCCATACCGGATCTCCGCCACCTGACCATACTGCCCCTCCCTTTCGGCCCTCTCCGCCGCCAGCTTGAGGTTCTCGATCGCCGCCTTGGCATTCTGCACCTTCTCGACCAGCTCCTTCTCCTGCCGCCACTTGGCCTTGAGCGTATCACGCTGAACACTGAGATTGCCGATCTCCGCACTTAGCTCGCGCAACTTGTCCTCGTCATTTTCCCGTTTGATAGCTTCCCGCTCAATCTCCAGTTGCCGGATCATCCGTTCCAGCCTGTCGAGCTCTTCGGGCTGGGAGTTCATCTCCAGCCGGAGCTTTGCTGCGCTCTCATCGATGAGGTCGATCGCCTTGTCCGGCAGAAATCTGTCCGTGATATACCGGTGCGACAACTCGACAGCTGCAATGATCGCTTCGTCCTTGATCAGCACATGGTGATGCATCTCATACCGGTCCTTTAAACCGCGCAGGATAGAGATCGCATCTTCTTCATTCGGCTCGTCGATCATGACCTTCTGGAACCGCCGCTCGAGCGCTTTATCCTTCTCAAAAAATTTCTGATACTCATTTAGAGTAGTCGCCCCTATCGCCCGCAGCTCACCCCGCG
>DASZJO010000216.1:0-13276 GCA_035948015.1 Puia sp. | reverse complement strand
CCTATTTTCGCGCCCGACAACTCGCGTCACCACCTCGTCCCCGCACCCGATCCTCCGCTTCCCTCACCTGCTTGCCCCCCTCCTTTTCCTTCTCCCCTTCACCCATGTCTGCGCTCAACTGTATAACCCTGTCATCGACGTCCAACACTACGACTTTTCCCTGGCCCTCAATGACGACAGCAATAGCATTCGCGGTACCGCCGTCGTGACTGTCCTGTTTCGAACCAACACCTCCAGATTCGAACTCGACCTGGCGGAAAAGAACAATAAAGGCAAAGGCATGACCGTCCTCTCTGTGAGCGAACACAACCAACCTGTCCCCTTCACCCAGGACAGCACCCATCTTATTCTCCAAACCACCGGCATGACCAGCTCCCAACATAGCTATACCATCCGCTACGAAGGCATCCCCGCCGACGGATTGAAAATCGGCAATAACAAATACGGTCATCGCGGCTTCTTCGGCGACAACTGGCCAAACCGCGCCCACAACTGGCTGCCCTGCGTGGACGACCCCTCGGATAAGGCGACCCTCGACTGGCGGATCACCGCCCCCGACCACTACCAGGTCGTTGCCAATGGCGCGCTGCAAGAGGAACGCCCACTCCCCAACCACCTCAAACTCACTCACTGGAAAGAATCCGCCCCCCTCTCCCCAAAGATCATGGTCATCAGCGTGGCTGGCTTCGTCATCGACCACCCGGGAGATGCGATGGGTGTCCCCGTCTGGAATTATGTCTTCCCCGAAAATAAAGAGATAGGATTCAAAGCATACTCCTATCCCCTGCAGATCCTGCCCTTTTACATCACCCACATCGGCCCCTACCCCTTTGAGAAATGCGGCAACGTCCAATCAATGACCCAATTCGGCGGCCTCGAAAATGCAAGCGCCATCTCCTATTTCGAAAATTCCGTCAACTCCCCCGGCGTTGAGTCCCTGATGGCTCACGAGATCGCCCACCAATGGTTCGGCGATTGCGCTACCGAGACAAAATGGGAGCATCTATGGCTAAGCGAAGGCTTCGCCACCTATATGACCCATTGCTACCTGGAAAATAAATATGGCCTGGATACGCTTAAGAAAGGCATGTCCAAAGACCGGACCGCCACCATCTCCTTTGAAAAAAAGCAAATGACCCCTGTCGTCGATACTTCGATAAAAGGAGACTATATGCAATTGCTCAACCCGAACAGCTATCAAAAAGGCGGCTGGGTATTGCACATGCTGCGCCGTCGCGTCGGCGACAGCCTTTTCTGGAAAGGGATTTCTTCCTACTATGCGACATATCGCAACAGGAACGCCAACAGCGAAGATTTCGAAAAAACAATAGAGACCGTCACCGGCCAGGACCTCCACACTTTTTTCCACCAATGGCTCTATACGCCCGGCCATCCCCATATCCGCATCAATTGGAAATACGATCCCGATAAAAAGGCCCTGGTCATCGACCTCACCCAAACCCAGGACCAACTCTTCGAATTCCCGCTGGAATATTCAGCCGACGGCAACCTCTACCACGTCGATATCAGCAACAAGACCACCCACCTCGAACTCCCGCTGCCGGAACCACCCAAACACATAACCCCCGACCCTAACGTCAACCTCCTCGCCGACTTCGAGATCGCCAAACCCTGACCTCTATTCCGCACGAAGCGTCGCCGCCGGGTTGACCCGCGCAGCGCGCAATCCCTGCCAACCCACCGTTAGAAAGCTTATAGCTATGGCAAGCACCCCCGTCAGCAAAAAAATCCACGCGCTGAGCGGGATGCGATAAGCAAAATCATGTAACCATTTATTCATGAGCCACGCCGCCACCGGCGAAGCGATCAGCAACGCAACCACCACCAACCGCAAAAAATCCCGGAACAACAAAAGGATCAACCCCGGCACCGTCGCCCCTAACACTTTCCGGATGCTGATCTCCTTCATCCGCTGCACCGCCATGAATGATGAAAGTCCCAGGAGCCCGATACAGGAAAGAAAAATAGCGATAACGGCAAAATATCCCACAAGCTTGCTAAGGTTCTCCTGCGCCTTATATAGCGTATTGATATTTTCGTCAAGAAAATTATACTCGAAGATCCGCTCCGGAAAATACTTGTCCCATACCCGCTGAATGGCCTGGATCGTCGCCGGAACATGGTCGGGACTCATTCGGATCGCAAACAGATTGAACCTGGGCACATTCAAATCCATCACCATCGGCGCCATCGGCTTGTCGAGCTTGTCGAAATTGAAATCCTTGACCACCCCAATGATATGCCCCTTCTTCCCTGTCTGACTATCGCCGCGCACAAACGCCTTGCCGATCGCTTCCGCCGGACTGTTCCAGCCGAACGACCTGACCGCCGATTCATTGATGATAAAAGCCTGCAAATGATCCGTGCCCGTGGCCTTGGAGAAATCCCGCCCCGCCACCAACTCCATCTTCATCGCGGCGAGATAATTGTAGTCTACAGATACCCAGGCAATAAAAATATCATCCCGATCCACATGCCCCTCCGGGATCACCAACCCGCGCACCGTCGGATCACCGGGCATGCCGCTCGCCAGCGTGACCGCATTCACCGCCGGATAGGCGCGCAGATCCGCCTCGAACGCATTCATCCTCGCCCGCTGCGCACTATCGATCTTCCCCCCAAAGGGAGAAGGATTCCTTCCAAACAACGGCAACACTAATACCTCGTCCTTATCGAATCCCAACGGCTTGTTGCGCAGGAATACCAGCTGCCGCTGGATGACGATCGCTCCGATGATCAACGCCGCAGCCACCGCAAACTGCGTCACGATCAGCGATTGCCGGATCAGCCTTCCACCCGCCGCCGCCCTTCCCGTCTGGCCCTTGAGCAACGCAACCAACCGCCATCGCGTAATATATAAAGCAGGATACAACCCCGCTAACAACCCCGTGCAAACCAACAACCCGGCCAGCGCCGGGATCATCATGCCAGTCCATAACACGGATGCATGCAATTCCTTTCCGGTCACCGCGTTCAACAAGGACAACCCCGGTATCGCCAACACGAATGCCACTATCCCCGCCATAATACTCACCAGCAAGCCTTCGCCCAGGAATTGCAGCAGCAGTTGCCGCGCCCCCGCACCCGATACCTTACGGATACCAACCTCCGCAATCCGCGTCAGCGACTGCGCATTCGATAGGTTGATGAAATTGATATTCGCGATGAGCAGGATCAGGAGCGCGATCGCGGAAAAAATGTAGATATAGGTAATGCTGTTCGTGCTCTCACTACCCACCACATCTGAGGCATAAAGATGATTGGCCGACCACGGCTGCAAAGAGAAATAATAGCTTCGCTGCACCCGCTCATCGCCGTACTTTTTGGTCACCTGCCGAACCGCGGTCTCCACAGGCCCGACCGCCTGCCCGGGACGCAGCAAAACAAACGTCTCCGCCGGATCATACAACCAGTTGGTCCGGATAAAATCCGCCACCGGCTTTGATTCGACCGTATAAAGCGTCTCGAACGAGATCAACCCGTCAAACTGAAGATCCGAATTGGCCGGCATCGCATCGATTACCCCCGTGACTTGTAATAGCTTTATATTGTCATACACGAGCGACTTGCCCAACGCCGGCCCATCGCCAAAATATTTTCGCGCCATCGCCGTTGTCAGCACGATCGAATTCAACCGACTCAATGCATCCGCTGCCCTCCCTTCACGCCAACGCAGCGTAAATATTTTCGAAATGGCATTATCAGCAAAAAAAACATTCTGCTCTTCAAACCGCTTCACCACCCCGCCCACCCCCGGCCCATCCCCCACACCCCCGCCACCCCTCGCCGTCGAACCCGCTGCGGCCTCGCCGCCCCCCGCCTCAAAAATCGCCGTCCGGCTATAGATCCTCGCCACCGCTTCCGCCTGCGGAATATCCGACTCTATCGCCGGCCCCACGGAACATGGAGTACTCGCCCCCTTGCGGAACTGCCCTTCCCCATCTTTGATAAAATTAACCCGGTATATATCCCCGTAGCGGGAATTGAATTTATTATAGCCGAGCTCATCCGTCACATACACGAGGATCAACATACAACAGCACATGCCGATCGACAACCCCGCCAGCTTGATTATGCTGGCGCCTCTATGCCGCAGCAGGTTCCTGTAAGCAGTCTTGAGATAATTTTGGAACATAAGGGAAATTACAGAAACATTGTCAACTGCGATCCCCGCTTGTCAGCCCGCCAAACCACTAACCCTACTTCGGCGCCAACCTCGGGGCCATCCGCATGAACACCCCCGGAAACCACCGGCTCAACCACAACGCCATCCGCTCCGGCCCCATCTTGCCGATATACGCCTCATATCTCCCCCGCCCCACCGCCCGCAGGATCTGCGCCGCCGCCTTGTCGGCCGCCAGCCCTTTCTCGATATTGACCGAAGCCTTGCCCATCGGACTTCCATCCTTCGTTACCGCATGCAGCGCAATATTCGTCCTGATATAACCCGGGGTCAATACCGTCACCCCGATTCCCTGCGCACCCACCTCCGCCCGGAAACAGTCGAAATACCCGTGCAGAGCATGTTTAGCCGCTGCATACGCAGACCGCATCGGAGTCCCGATCTTTCCCATCACACTGCTCATCACCACAAAATACCCCGCTTTCCGCTGCACAAAATGCGGCATTACGGCCTGCGTCAACCCCACATAACTAAAATAATCCAACTCCATGACCCGCCGCTGCACCTCCATGGACGTCTCGATCGCGAGCCCGCGCTGACTCACCCCGCCATTATGGACCACCATATCGATCTGCCCGAAAGCCGCGATCGCTTGCTCGGTCTTCCCCCCAAACAAAGCATGATCCATCAGGTCCAGCGGGATCACCTTGACCCGGTCCGGATGGGCACAGGCGAGCCGCACCCGCTCCAATTCATCCACCCGCCGACTCGAAAGGATCACCTTCGCGCCCCGCGAAGACATCGCATAGGCTAACGCCTCGCCAATCCCGGAAGAGGCTCCCGTGATCCAAACAACTTTATCGTTAAAATCATAGCGCATACTGGTAACTTTGCGGAAAGTTATGCACTACTATGCCAATTACCAATACCGCCGCGCATTCCGTCAATATCCTTGTCATTGGTAGAGACCCGGAGATCCTCAAAGTCGTTCTGCGCCTGCTCAACGATCACCAACCCGCGATCTACCGCGCCATCGGCAGCACCGATCCCGACCAGGCCCGCTCCCTTTTTGCCGACAGCGACATCGACCTGGTCCTCCTGACAAACGGCATCGACCCCACCCTCGACGCCTCCCTGCGCGAAGAATTCCTTACCCGCCGCCCCGGCACCCGTATCCTGCAACACTTCGGCGGCGGCAGCGGTCTCCTTTTTGCCGAGATCGCCCAGGCCCTGAGTGCCTCATAACCCCAACCGGCACCCCATAAAAAAGCCCCGCATCGCGGGGCCTAAACTATTGCTGACTGCCGTTGGTCGAATTCTTATCCGAATACTCAGGATGATCCGGGTCATTCCCGGAATTACCATTGCCCGGCGCTGGCTTGCCATTGTTCTGCGGCTGTCCGTTATTCTGCGGCTGTCCGTTATAATTCCTCATTTGACGGTTGTAGAAATCATGCCTTGCCTGCGTGACCGCTGCATCCCGCTGCTTTTCCAGGTCATTGATCTTGGCTTCCTTGTCCTTATGCGAAAGCGCCTTATCATGTTTCACATCCTTGATCTCCGCCTTATAATCACTCTTGATGCCGTCTATCTGCTCTTCCAATGCCGGAGGCATCGGCCCGCGGCCATAGTAGTAGGGAGGATACCCATATGGAGAATACCAGGGGCCATACCAGCCGGGTATACCCCAGCCAAGACCAAACCCCCAACCCCAACCACCATAATAAGAAGGCCCATAATAACTATGCGGATAATACGGATGGTAACCTCCATGAAAACCACCACCCACATATCCATGACCTATTCCCCGCTGAGCCGAAGCGCCAAAGGCGAGGCCAAGCGAGAACAATACTATGAACAGCCTTTTGCCGACACCGCTATATGTCCTCTTACTGTTGATTTTATTTATCATCGTTTTCATATCTTAAAGTTTTATTGTCATTATATTTATAGACGCAAAAACCAGACGAGAGTAAAATCGATATTGACGTTATAACTTACCTATAACATTGCCTTTACCAATGAATAACGTAAAGAAATGTTAAGATCACTCCCAAATGTCGCATCTGCTTATGACTAAACGCATTCTGCAATTCGCCCTGCTCCTGCAGGCCACGACGGCAATCGCTCAATCTCCTGCCTCATCCGGCCATCCTTCGGTCTCCTTCGAAAAATGGCTTAGTGTGCGCCAGACCGGTACTGTCGCTCTGTCTCCGGACGGCGCCAATATAGCGTATACTGTCACATCGACAGATTGGAAAACCAACGCCTACGACGTCGAGATCTGGCTCTCGCATCAGGGCCGCCCGCCAATTCAGCTGACCAATAATCCAAAAGGCAGCAGCAACTCACCAAAATGGAGCCCCGATAGCAAATGGATTGCCTTCCTCAGCGACCGCGGCGATAAATCCCAGATCTATCTCATCTCCGCGGAAGGAGGCGAAGCCTTTCCACTGACTAAAGAGGAAGAGAACATCGGCAGTTTCAGCTGGAGCCCCGACGGTCATCAGATCGCCTTCACCCGAAATGAATCCGACAGCAAAGCCGACAAATCGACCAAAGATCATTACGGCGCCTTCGGCGAAGAAGGAAAAGAATTTAAGCTCTCACATCTCTGGCTGATCCGGTTCTCCCTCGACTCTCTCACCGATCCCGTCCGGCAATCCGATTCCCTCACCTTGCCGACCCCAACCCGCGTGACAACCGGTAATTTCACCGTCACCGGCTTCGACTGGAGCCCCGATGGCCGCAGCATCGCCTATAACCGCCAACCGGATCCGCTTATCCCTTCATCCACCCATGCCGCCATCGATGTGCTCGACCTGGCGTCGCATTCGATCAGGATGACCATCGCCGACCCCGCAGGCGACCAACTGATCAAATGGAGCCCCGACGGCGGCAGCCTGCTCTATAGCAGCTCCGTCAACGACACCGTATCGGAATACTATAAGAATAACCGCCTCTTTATCAGCCCCGTTTCCTCCACTCCCTCACCAAAAGAGATGGCATCGACATTCGACGAGAACAAATACGTCACCGACTGGAATGCAAAAGGCATCTTTTTTACCGCCTCCCAACGCATAAAAAACTCTCTTTTCCACCTCGACCCGGTCTCGGGTAACATCGATCCCGTCACCCTCCCCGTGGACGTCGTCACCGGCGTCGATTTTACACGGGACGGCCGTATCATGACCTATAGCGGTCGGCAATTCGACGGCCTGACTGAAATTTACGGGCCCACCGGCCAACTCACCCACCTCACCGATCAGCTGAAAGGTTGGCCCCTGCCTTCAAATGAAGTCATTCAATGGAAAAGCAAGGACGGCGCCACAATCGAAGGCATCCTCCTCAAACCCGCTAACTTCGATGAGAAAAAGAAATACCCCTTGCTGGTAGTTATCCACGGCGGCCCGACCGGCATCGACCGGCCCGAGCCGATCCCGACCTACGTCTATCCGATCATGCAATGGACAGAAAAAGGCGCCCTGGTCCTCCGCGTGAACTACCGCGGCTCGGCCGGCTATGGAGAGAAATTCCGCGCCCTCAACGTTCGCAACCTGGGCGTCGGCGACATGTGGGACGTGCTCAGCGGTATCGACTACCTTAATAAAAGGGGGATCATCGACACAACCCGCATGGGCTGCATGGGCTGGAGCCAGGGCGGCTATATCTCGGCGTTCCTGACGACCCATACGGGCATCTTCAAAGCGATCTCCGTCGGCGCCGGCATCTCCGACTGGGCTACTTACTATGTTTCGACCGATATTACCCCCTTCACCCGCGAGTATCTGAAAGCGACGCCCTGGGAAGATAAAGCCATCTATGAAAAAACCTCGCCCATCACGACCATCAACCAGGCCCGCACCCCCACCCTCATCCAGCATGGCGAGCTGGATCGTCGGGTACCCATTCCCGATGCTTACGAACTCTACCGCGGCCTCCAGGACCGGCATATCCCTTCCCGCCTGATCGTGTATAAGGGTTTCGGCCACGGAATCACCAAACCAAAAGAACGCCTCGCCGCCGTCTGGCACAACTGGCAATGGTTTGCCAAATACATCTGGAACGAAGACCTGACCCTACCCTGACCCGCCCCCTGACCACCCCCATCATACCCCAATCGCCTTGATTATAAATGAAAACCCTTAGTCAAACCGAAAAGGCCCATTGATTATAAAATACTTCCGCCCAGCAACCGTTTACAAAAACGATGCTATCCTTACCCCTTTCAACCACCTGGCTCGCATCCCTGCTCGGCACAATGCTGATCATGATCGTCATTGGCATATTCTACGCCCGGCTGCGCATCCGCCGCCTTACCACCCGCACCAGACAACTCGAACAACAAGTCGAATATCGCACCCGCCAGGCCGAAGAAGCCCACCATATTAAAGATCTTTTCCTGACCAATATCAGCCACGAGATCCGCACCCCCATGAACGGCCTCCTCGGTATGGCGTCGCTGTTATCCCAGACCCCCCTCACCAAGGAACAAAACAACTACATCGACAGCATCCGCTCCTGCGGTGACACCCTCCTCACCGTTATCAACAATATCCTCGACTTCTCCGCCATCGAAACCGGCAAAATAACCCTGGATGAAAAGGTTACTGACCTCCGGACCCTGGTGGAAGAAGTTATCGAACAATTTAAAAGCCGCGCCCTCAAAGCCGGCACCCAACTCTACTACGAAATTTCCCCCGATCTCCCGTCCCGCGTGATCACCGACTTCGGCCGGCTTCGCCAGATCCTGATCAACCTCGTCGATAACGCCGTCCAATTCACGAAACAAGGCGAGATCCGGGTCCGTGCCTTCCACGCTCCCACCGGCGCTATCCAGACAAAGGGCGAACAGATCGGTCTCGCATTCGAAGTGACAGATACCGGCAGCGGCATCGACCCCGAACCGCTCGATCAACTGCAACAATTCTTTTGTCGCATCGACCCTGCCGCCCGACCCATCGGGAGCACCGGCCTTGGCCTGATCCTCTCGGACCGCCTTGTCCACCTGCTGAACGGCCGTATCCGCGTTTCGAGCGAAAACGGCAAAGGCTCCCGTTTCGATTTTACCATCCTTGCCAAACCGGCGCCGGCGAAATCCGCCCCGACTACCACCGAAACCCTGCCCCGCCTAGCCGAGAAATACCCGCTACGCATCCTCCTGGCTGAAGATAACCCGATCAACCGTCAGCTGGCCGTACTGATCCTGGATAAAATGGGCTACTCCTGCGGCGTGGCCGAGAACGGTAAGGAAGTCCTCGACCAGCTGCAAAAAGTTCCCTACGACCTGATCTTTATGGATATTCAAATGCCCGAAATGGACGGCCTCGAAGCCACCCGCCATATCCGCCGCGGCCGCGGCAAACAACCCGTGATCATCGCTATGACGGCAAATACTACCCGTAAGGATAGGGACGACTGCCTAACCGAAGGGATGAACGACTTCCTGAGTAAACCCGTTCACCTCGGCGAACTGATCCGAATGATGGAGAACTGGGGCCAGACCATCAACGGCGCCCGCGAACTTGAACCTTCGTCGGACCTGCTTCGCCACGGTCCTCCTTGTTCGTAACCTTCGCTTCGCTCGGTTACTTCTTAAACCCCCGCCGTCGTCCCCCCGCAAACCCCCAAAACTATTTCTTCATCAACTCCTTCACCGCCTCCTCGATCTGCTGATCCCTCCCCGCCGACAACAAATCCGGCGCATTCCTCACCATGACATCCGGCTCGAGCTGATGCCCCTCCTCGAAATACCCTTCCGGCGTCCTCCATCCCCCCATCGGATTCCCATAAACCAACCTCGGATCGATCTGCTCCTCCCACCACACAAAAGTCCCCGTACCCGGCACCGGCATCCCCAACGTCTTGCCGACATTCTTTAACTTATAAGCCGCCGGGAATAAATGCGCATCGGAATAATTGGCCTCGCCGATAATGACGATCGACGGCTTGACCCATTTGTCCTGCGGCTCCGACCCCACATATTGCCCATGCGGGATGATATCGAAATACTTTTTCCCGTTAAGAAAATCCGACAGCTGCTCATGGATATTCCCGCCCCCATTGAACCGCGTATCGACGATGATCGCATCCTTGCCGATATTCCGCCCCAGGGCCTCCTCAAACACTACCCGCATGCTCTCATCATCCATCGCCCGCACATGAATATACCCTATCTTCCCCCCCGACAAGGAATCCGTTTCCTTTCTCCTGAGTTCGACCCATCGCTTATATTGAAGTTCGTCTTCATCACCCTGGCCGATCGGCTTGGTCGTCTCTTCCCACCTTACACCCGTAGCCGGATCGTATAACGACAACAGGACGAGCTTACCCGCCTTGCGGTTGAGATATTTATAGTGATCCACCGAATCCGTGATGGCATCCCCGTCTATCTTCTCGAGGATCACCCCCCGGTGGATCTTCTCCGAATGCTTGTCCAACGGGCCGCCGGCAATCACCTCCGCGATCCTTAACCCCGGTCCCGTATACCCGTAATCATAATAAATGCCCAATGAGGCAGTCCGGTCGCCGGTCGGCTGACCCGCGCCAAAATAATAACAACCTGTATGACTGACATTGAGCTCCCCGAGCATTTCACTCAACATCTCCGCAAAATCATAGTCATTGTTAATGTAGGGCAGGAACTTTTGATACACTTTATAATAGTAGTCCCAATCCACGCCGTTCATATTAACGACGTAAAACTTCTCCTTGATCTGCCTCCACGCATGATCGAAAATATACGCCTTCTCCCCCGCGTCATTCAGCACCATCTCCCCGCCAATCCCGACCGGTTCCGTCTTTCCGCTCTCCGCATCGATCTTGCTGATCCGCCCCTCCGCCAGTACAAAAATATTCTTGCCGTCCTTCGATAGCTCCATCCCTGCATACCGCGCCCCAATCTTCGCAAACAACTTCGTCTCTTTCGTCCGCAGCTCGGTCATCCACAGATCATACCCCTTCTCGAACCGGCTTAAATAATAAAGCTTCTCCCCGTCTTTCGACAGCAAGTAGTCGGCCGCATCCGACGTATGGGTCGTCAACCGTAACTTCCGGTCCGTCAAATGATCCCAGTCGATGACAATCGCCTTGACGGAATCTTTCTTCTCTTTGACAGTATCCTTACCCTTTTTCTTGTCTTCCTCCTCCTTGGTCTTGGCCTCCGCCTCTTTCACCAACGCCAGATCCTCCTTGTTTAATTTGAATCGATCGAACGCATCCTTCGTAAAGAACATCCCATACACATCCCCCGTGATCGGATACCCGGCCTGTTGCCTCGCCCCCTCCCTGTCTGATCCCCAGACCATCATCTTGCCGTCCATGGCCCACTTGGGCTCAACATCATCATAACCGCTCAGGGTCAGGTTGATCACCGCAGACTTTCCGTCAGCCGCTACCAATCCGACCTCCGGAGTCTGCACCCGCTCCGGTGGCCCGAACGTCACCAGGAACCACTTGCCGTCCGGCGACCAGGAATAATATTGGTCCCCATCCGCATAAGAATAATTTTTGTCCGCCGGAAGAATGACCCGGCTCTTCTTCGTCCCCAGGTTGATGACCTTCAATGTCACCCTGTCCTCCAGGTAGGCCACCTCCTTGCCATCCGGCGAAAACGCGGGCTGAAATTCTTCCGCGGGCGTGGCAACGACTGTTTCCTCCTTCAATACCGTACTGGCATAAAAATAAGGCTCCTCCTTCCGGCTGATGCTCATCGTATAGATATTCCAGTTCTTATCCTTTTCAGCCGCATAGACGAGCGTCCGCCCATCCGGGCTCCAGTCCACACTCCGCTCCTGCCACGGCGTATTGGTGACCCGCTTCGTAATGCCTCCGTCAACCGATGTCACGAAGATCTCACCCCGGAACACAAATGCGATCTCCTTCCCATTAGGACTCAGTTTCATTTCCGTTACCCCGCCATTTACCGGCAATACTTTGTCAAGTGTGCTCCGCCCGTCTTCCGCGATCCGGATACTTACCTTCTGCGCGTCCCCGCCCGCCCGCTGCGTATATATTTCACCGTCATAACCATAACAAAGCGTATTGTCCTTCGCCACCGTAAGGAATCGCACCGGGTTGTGCGCAAAATGCGTCAATTGTGCCGGCTTGTCCGGCGCAGCCAGGGAGCTCTTATATACATTCATCGTCCCGTCCTGCTCGCTCAGATAATAAAAGTCCTGGTCATTCGCCCCAATGACCGGGTTACGGTCCTCGCCTTTGAACGTCGTCAACTGCTGATACTTCCCCGTATGCATATCGTACTCCCAGATATCCCGCGTTATAGCCGACGTATGATGCTTCCTCCAGTCACTCTCATACCCTTTCTGGTCTTCATAGATGAGCTTGTCGCCGGCCATGCTCACCGTCGCTTCCATCGCCGGTATCGGTAATACCTGACCGATCTTGCCCCCGCCCACCGGCACGCTGTATAACTCTGTCATCACATCCACCGGGAATTGCGCATTCGTCACGAGATCCTGCCGGTTGGCCGAGAACAAGACTTTCCTGTCATCCGCCGTGAAGCTGCTGGGGATCTCATTCCCCGAGAAATAGGTCAACCGCTTCGCTTCCCCGCCCGTCGACGGCATCACAAAGACATCGAAATTGCCATACCGGTCCGACGCAAACGCTATCCACCGCCCGTCATGCGACCACACCGGCGCAAACTCATAGGATTCGCTGATGGTCAACGGAATCGCCGTTCCACCTTTCGACGGCACCGAATAGATATCTCCCTTGTAACTGAACAAAATCGTTTGACCATCCGGCGAGATCGCGGGATACCGCATCCATAACGGGTTTTCCTGCGCAATACTCATCGCCGCCGCCGCAATCGACAGGGCCGCGACTAGAAAGATTCGCTTCATAAAAAGAATTTTTTGGGGTTGGTTATCATTCCAGGTTGTAATATAAAAAGCTGTTTATCAATACGCTATTTTATGCATACGCGCGCTTGGGATCAAAAAAACATGCACAATTGTGTTTGTCTACCAATTCAACAGGGTATACTTTTGTATCGTCAATTACAAAAGACTACCAACACTCCGCTTTAGAGCCTTTGCCTGCCGCTCGAATTGCTCCGCCAACTAGCTCGCCATTGTTAAAAAAGATTCGCTCGCCATTAACAAATTA
>DASZJO010000215.1:0-49660 GCA_035948015.1 Puia sp. | reverse complement strand
CCGAGGCAAGGACAACACTTATTTGCGCATCTCGAGCGCATTCAATCCTCCTTCACGGACAATGACCAACTGATCAATGGCGCCCTCGACGGCACCTTCCTTTTCGATCTTACCCGCCGCGGCGATACCAGCTTGTTCCGGCATAAGCACGTCTCAACGGACATCCGATTCTCCTATGCCAAAGCCACGAAGCTTCTTACGCTTCCCGAGGTCCGGCTGCAACTGGAAAAGGCTCTCTTCAACATCAGCGGTACTGTCGATATGATGCACGACAACACCGTCGATCTCCGGTTCGCCGGCGACCGCCCCGACTTTAAACAATTGTTCTCTTTCGCGCCGGAGAAAGTGGCCGAAGAGTTGAAACATTTTCGGTATGACGGCACCCTTGACTTTAAAGGAACTGTCAAAGGACCGATCAAAAAGGGGGTACAGCCGCACATCGATGTCAACTTCGCCTGCACCAATGCCTGGCTGCACAATACAAAGGCCAACAAAAAACTTGATTCCCTGACCTTCACCGGCTACTATACCAATGGCGACAGCATGTCGCTGAAAACCTCATTGCTCCGGGTCAACGATATCTATGCCCGCCCCGGTGAGGGCCGATTCAGGGCCAATTTTACCATGCGGGATTTTACCGACCCCAAGATCCTCATGCAGGTCAACTCCGACCTCGAGCTCAGTTTTTTCGGGGCCTTTCTTGGCATCCGCGATCTTGAACGGATTACCGGTCGGATCATGCTAAAGATGAATTTCAACGAGCTGGTCGACCTAAGCCAGCCGGAAAAAGAACTGAGCGAACTGACCGAAGGCATCCAGAGCGAACTGACAGTTCGCAACCTGACGTTCCGCATCCCTGACTATCCCTATACGATAGACCACCTCAACCTCCATGCTGACATGAAGAACGGCTTTGTGAAACTGGATTCCCTGGTCTGCGATATCGGGCACTCCGACTTTCGTCTCAGCGGATCGCTGGAAGACCTTCCCGCCCTTTTTCACAACCAGCAGAAACCCGTCACGCTCGTACTCAATGCCCATAGCAGACTGGCAGTACTTCACGAACTCTTCGCCAGGGACTCGGCAGAACGGAACGACAAGGAAGAGATTCGCGACTTCAACCTCGGCCTGTCGCTGCAAACCTCCGTCAACGAATTGCGACACCCTCAGCCCCTTCCCAAGGGGCAATTGAAGATCCATGATCTCTATGCCTCCTTTAAAAAATACCCTCACGATTTCCATGATTTCGGCGGCGACCTCGCGATCGACGATACATCCCTCCTTCTCCGCAATCTGGCAGGCCAGATTGACAGCAGCGATATCCGGTTCAGCGGCAAAGTGGTCAATTATGCCCTCTGGTTCGAAAAAGTAAAAAGAGGCAAAACGACCATTGGTTTTGATCTCAAATCACATGAGCTGGCCGTCGCTGACGTTGTTGGACCTAACGGTCAAAGGTACTTGCCAAAAGATATCTATAACGAAGTAGGCTCGAATATCTGGCTGCGGTCAAAGATGGAGCTGCGGTACGATTCCGTATTCCAGTTCGCCAATATAAGGATCGCCAATATCACCGCCGCCTTCCAGCAACATCCGTACCGCCTTGACAGCATCAGCGGCAATGTTAAATTCGGCACCGACAACTTCCTGAAGATCGATACCCTGAATGGGAAGATCGGGAACAGCGACTTCAACCTTAATATGCGGCTCTATACCGGCAAGGATACGGTCCGAAGGAAAAAGGAAAATTATCTCAAATTCAACTCCCAACTCCTCGACGCCGATCAACTCTCGGGCTACGTAGCCTCACTGGAGCAGGAAGAACAATCTCTCGCGGCGGCGCAGCCGCAGCAGGATACCACACCGGTCATTCTCACTGGAAACCCCGCCAACCCGTCCTCTCATGCCCAGGCATTCAACATCTTCCAGATTCCATTCATTGATTTCAACGCATCTATCCACATCGGGCACCTGCGCTACAATAAACTCGGTATCCGGAACTTCGCGACTTCCGCCCGAATGACCGCCCGCCAACAGCTTTTTCTCGATACCCTTTCGATGAATATCGCCGGCGGTACGGTAAAGGCCAACGCCCAATTCGACGGCTCGAATCCCAAAAAGATCATGCTGCACAGCAAGATTAACGCCGAAGACGTCAATATTGAAAAGCTCCTTCTTAAACTGGACTACCTCGGCCAGGATTATGTCATCAATAAGAACCTTCAGGGCTCCCTCAGCGGCCAGATCGAGACCAATATGCAAATTCACCCCGATCTCACACCTCTGATGGAAACCACGACGGCGAAGATCGACCTCGAGATCATCAATGGCATCCTGATCAATTTCGCCCCGATGCAGGCGCTTTCATCTTACTTCAACGACAAGAACCTTAACATGGTCCGTTTTGACACGCTGCGGAATACGCTGACCTTCCGGAACGGCATCCTCTTCATCCCCGACATGAATATCAATTCGTCGCTGGGCTATATGGAGATCGCAGGCCAGCAGTCGATGGATACACATATGGAATACTACATGCGCATCCCCCTCAAGATGGTGACCCAGGCAGGCTTCCATATGCTCTTCGGCAAAAAGAAGGAAGAAGTCGACCCCGACCAGGTGGACGCCATCGAATACCGCGATAAGGAAAAGAAGATCCGGTTTATGAACTTGAAGATCACGGGTACTCCCGACGTTTATAAGGTGGCGCTGGGGAAGGCGAAGAAGTCGCAGGAGGTGGCGCCGGCCGCCGGATCACCGCCCTGATCCAACTATTTTCTTCATTAATGCCTGCCGGTCCGCTTCCGACTTGGCAAGCGATGCGGCATGTTCATAGCAAATCCGCGCCTTCCCTGCATCGGTTCCCGCGTGCAACTCTCCCAGCAGTGCAAAATAATATGGATTTGTCGTCAGCTTCAACTTCTCAGCTTCAAGGAGCGCCACCGCATTTCCCCGAACCCGGGCCAGCGCATACGTTCGGTTCAGCGCCGCCACCGGCGAATATTCGAGCTGCAACAAGTGGTTATACAGTTGCAGGATATTCTCCCACTTCTCCGCACTATCCTCCTTCACACAATGCCAATACGCAATATTCGCTTCCAGGTGGTATTTCGTCAGTACTGCCCCACTTGCGGACCGGCGCATAAAATAGGCTCCCTCGCTGATCAGCTCCGCATCCCAGCGGCTTACCTCCTGGTCCGCATATAAAACCAATTCGCCCTGCACTCCGACCCGCGCATCCAGCCGCGACGCATGGAAGCACATCAATGCCAGCAACGCATTAACCGCCGGTTGATCCGTCAGTGGATTATCGATCAGCATTCGGCACAACCGCATCGCCTCATGGCAAAGTTCGGAACGCATTCCTTCGGTCGCCAAAGCCTTGGCGAAGGCGACTCCATCCCTCGGTACGGAATAGTACCCTTCTGTAAATAACAAATAGATCGTCGTAAGCACTGCGGGCAGTCGTCCTTCCACCTCACGCGCATCCACGACCACAATATCCACCTTCTCCTCCCGCAACCTCTCCCGCGCGCGAAATAGCCGCTTGTTGATCGTTGCCTTATTCGTCAGAAATGCATCTGCTATCTCCTCAATCCCAAAGCCGCAAAGGATTCGCAGTGACAACCCAATCTGTGCCTCCGTGGGGATCGAGGGATGACAGATCGCAAACATCATCCTTAGCTGGCTATCCTCGATATTCGCCGTCGACAGATCGATCTCTACCCCCTCGATAGCCGCATCCCCGGCACCAGGCGCGCCGTCCGCCTGCCTCAACTCCGGCGCAATCTTCCCACGAAAGACCGACTCCCGTTGCAAATAATTCCTTGCCTTATTCTTCGCCACATGATACAACCACGCGACCGGATGCGGAGGCAGCCCGTTCAACGGCCAGGTCTGCATCGCCGCCAGGAATGTTTCACTGGCGATATCCTCCGCCGCTTCCATCTGGCCGAGCCCAAAACGTGCACAGAGCACAGAAACGATCTTCCTGTACTCTGTACGAAACAAATGCGGTATGAGCTCGTTTTGCCCCATGATCAGTGCGCCCCGTCCCGCCGGGCCAGTTTCCGCACTTCCACACTGTTGGGTTCCCCCTGAAGAACGGGACAGCCCCTGGCAAACTCGACCGCCTCGTCAACTGAATCGGCCCGGACAATCATATAACCCCCGATCGTCTCCGCAATCTCGCCAAAAGGCCCGTTGGTGACCACCGAATGTGGGCGGACCACCCGGCTGTCATCGAACAGCAGTCCCTGGCCCCCGACATATTTGTTTTGGGCCGCAATCCCTCCTATCCAGTCCATCGTCTGCTTCATCCAGATCTGCATTTGCTCAGGGGAGGCTATCTTTGAACCGTCCTGATGTCTCATAATTAAAATAAACTCGTCCATAAAAGTCATTTTTATACCTATTACAAGCCAAAGGACCACAATTGGACAAAAGAAAAAAAATAATTTTGCCCTCCTGTCCAATCCGCCACCCGCCAGTCCATATTTATATAAAAAGAATAACCATGAAAGAATTTGCATTCTTATTCCGGTTCCCCCGCGCAAATGATCCTGGCAACATCGCGCCCGAAGAATTCAAAGCAATCGCCAAAAAATGGCAGGATTGGGCCGGCGGGATCGCCGCCCAGGGCCGTATGTCCAACGGCGGCCAACGCCTCGCAATGGAAGGAAAGGTACTGAAACCAGGTGGCGTGATCACCGACGGCCCCTTTGTAGAGATCCGTGAATGCCTTGGCAGCTTTATCGTGGTCAAAGCCGAAAACCTCGATGAGGCGACTACCCTGGCCCACGGTTGCCCGATCCTCGATCAGGACGGCAGTGTCGAAATCCGGCCTATCTTTGGCTATTAGTATGTCTAACGAGCCGCTTAAAGAACTCTTTCAGCAGCAATTCGTAAAAATGGTTGCCGTCATAAGCAACCTTTTTGGTCTGCAGCATATTGAACTGGCTGAAGATATTGTCAGCGAAACCTTCCTGACCGCCGCCGAAGAATGGGAAAAAAAGGGGATACCCGAAAACCCCGTCGCCTGGCTCTATACCGTGGCCAAACGAAAGACGATCCACCTCTTCAGGCGCGATAATATTCTCCGGACAAAAGTCCTCCCCGCTCTTGCCTCGGGGCACGCCGATGAAGTGGATACCGGAGCATTTGAACTCGACTTTTCGCCTAAACATATCCGCGACAGCCAACTGCAAATGCTTTTTGCCGTCTGTACCCCAGCTATCGCCAGCGAGTCCCAGATCGGCCTCGCCCTCCGTATCCTCTGCGGTTTTGGAATAGATGAGATCGCCGAAGCCTTTCTCTCTAACAAGGAGACTATCAACAAACGCCTCTTCCGCGCCAAAGAGAAATTGCGGACGGAAAATATCCGGCTGGAGCCGCCCTCCGGGACCGGCATAACCTCCCGGCTCGGGAATGTCCTCCATATCATCTACCTGTTATTCAGCGAAGGATATTATTCTCAGACCCCCAACCGTGTCCTGCAAAAAGAGCTTTGCTGGGAGGCTATGCGACTGGGTGTCCTGCTGACCGAATATGAATTGACCAACCAACCCCACACCAACGCCCTGATGGCATTGATGTGCTTTCATGCCTCCCGCTTCAGCGCCCGCCAGACGGGCGAGGCAGCCATCATCCTCTACGAACAACAGGACGAAAGCCTTTGGGATACCGACCTAATCCGCGAGGGAATGCATTACCTGGCCTTATCGGCCACCGGCGACCAGTTGACTTCTTACCACCTCGAAGCAAGGATCGCCTACTGGCATTGCATCAAAGAAGACACGCCGGAGAAATGGGAAGAGATCCTCCAATTGTACAACCAACTGTTGATGATCAACTATTCCCCCAGCGTGGCGCTGAACCGGACCTTTGCCCTCTTCAAGGCTAACGGCCTGGAACAAGCGCTGATCGAATTGGAAAAATTGAAACTGGAGGGCAATTATTTCTATAATGTGCTGCGGGATTTCCTCAGAACACTTCCCCCACATTGACCGAAATCCCCTGCGACCCCTGGAGCCCAAAACCATAATCCACGCAGATATTCGTGTTGGAATGCTTATTGAGTTTTATCCGGATACCCGCGCCCCATCCCGGGGCGAAATCATGGAGCTGCGGCGCCGCCAGCGCTTTCTTGAACGATTCGACGTTTGCAAATACCACCCCGCCAATCAACCCGTTGCGACTTATCGCGAACCGGTCCTCTGCTTCAAGGTATTCCATATCTGCACCTCTGTAACGGCCCTGGATATACCCACGACCGGTATTGAACTGGTCATCCCAACCGGTGCTGGGCAGCAGGAGATAGGGGGTCTTGCCGCCAACGCTCAGCCAGTCGAATTGCCAAAGCGCCAACACATTGCGGCCATCGTCGCGAAGCTTAATGTATTTCCGGAGATCGATCTGCAATGTCGCCCAGTAACTCTGACTTCCCAACACCGGGAGGCTGGGGTGATACGTCACGCTGGCATACCAGCCCTTTAGCGGATTCGGCGGATTGTCCCGGGAATCGTAAAGCGCCCTGGCAACCGGACCACTGCCATTTTCAGTAGGTGTCAATCCGTATTTTTCGAAGCTGGTCACTACCCCGGGCGGCGGGTTTACCTCGCGGATCTGGTAGAAGTAATCGTAGTAGTAACCCAACCCCAGATACAGGTTAGGTGCGACATACCGCATGACCGTTGTATGCAGCTTGATGTAGTTGAAGTCGATCGTATAGCCGTCGGAATATTGGGTATGCCCGCCGAGTCCAAATGTCGTCGATGGGTATTTCATGTAGCGCCAGTCGGCAATGATATTGTATTTGTCATGATCGGCCCAGATATCGGCATAGCTTTGGGCAATGATTTGATTATATTGGGAATAGGTCACACTTGACAGGATATCCGTTATTTTAGTCGTTGTATCGCCGGTGCGAAAGTCCATCCGGTCACTGAAGACCGCCGCAATCCCCGTGGCCAGGGTATATCCTACTGCCGGAAACGGGGAATTGTGGAAGCGCCCCTCGATTGCCGGCCCTGGCTTGGCATTATGATTGAAAATTGAATCGGCAATATCACGCAGGTCCCTCAGTTGGTGCAGCGAGTCTTCTAGGTGGGTCTGTGCCCGTAACGACACGGCTCCTCCGAGCGTAATAAGCAGTAGGATCAGTGTGCGCCTCATCCGGCTTTATGGTTTAGTAGTAGACCCATTGATGGCTCATTGCAATATTGGACATTGTTTTGTCAGCTTGGTTTAGTCGGCATTAAGGATAACTTTTTTTTAACATGCTGTTGATTGTGGCATAGGTAACCCCCTCCCCGACAAACCCAAGATCACCCTCCAGGCGGAGACCTTCCGCTGCTCGCATCAACGCCCCATATGCCGTCCGCGCCAGCGCCGACCCCAGGCTGGCCCTTTTAACCCCCAGTTGCTCTAACTCGCCCAGCGGAAGCCGTAAGACTGCGGTCCCCACCAGCACATTTACGGGCCGTGGCGCCACCGCTCTGACCACTGCACTTACCTCGTCGCGTGTCTTTAACCCCGGCGCATACAATACGTCAGCCCCAGCCTCGGCAAAGGCTTCCAGCCGCCGGATCGTATCGGGAAGGTCGGGACGTCCATAGATCAGGTTCTCCGCTCTCGCGGCCAGCATGAACGGGAAAGGGAGACTGCGCGCTGCTTTAACCGCCGCCCTCACCCGTTCCACCGCCAGTTCGAAAGGGTAGATCGGATCGCCGGGCCTACCTGTGGCATCCTCTATCGATCCTCCGACCAATCCTGCCCCGGCAGCAAGGAGGATCGTTTTAGCGCATTCCCCGGGATCATCTCCATAGCCATTCTCCAGGTCGGCCGCTACCGGTAAATCGGTTGCCCCAACGATCTCCCGCGCGTTGTGGATCGCTTGTTCCCTTGTTACTGCTGCCTCTCCATCCGGCTGCCCCAGCATCCAGGCCAGCCCCGCACTCGTCGTCGCCAACGCCTCATAACCCATCGCCGCCAGCATCTTTGCTGACCCTGCATCCCAGGGATTGGGAATGACAAAGAGCCCGGGCCTATCATGCAACGACTTGAAAACCTCCGCTTTTTCCGCTTGTGAATGATGATGCATTCCTTCTATTTTGCCCGCAAAATTATCTTATTGATTACCTAACTTTACAAAAAACTAATTACAGTTGCATTAAAATTCTCACCATGGTCGCATTCTTAGGTATGGGCTTACTGGGCGCCAACTTCGTCCGGGCAATGATCAAAAAAGGAGAGGAGGTCCAGGTCTGGAACCGGACACCTTCCAAAGCATCGGCATTGGAACAATACGGCGCTATCGCAAAAACGTCACCGGCCGATGCCGTCAAAGGCGCCAACCGTATCCACCTCGCCCTGAAGGATGATGCCGCTGTCGACGAAGTCCTGGCCGCCGCCACCCCCGGTTTCCAACCCGGCGCGGCCATCATCGACCATACCACCACCTCCGTCGAAGGAGCAATAAGCCGTACCGCCGCATGGAAAGCCCGCGGGTTTATCTATCTCCATGCTCCCGTATTCATGGGCCCGCCCAACGCACTCGAGAGCACGGGCTTTATGCTTGTATCCGGCGACCAGCAAATCGTCGAACAGTTTTCCTCAACCCTCGACAAAATGACCGGCAAATTGCTCAACTTCGGCCCGGAGACCGGCCGCGCCGCCGCCATGAAACTCCTGGGGAATCTTTTTCTTGTCGCCTTTACGACCGGTATTGCCGACACCCTGACCCTCGCGAAAGGGATGCATGTGCCGGTAAGCGACCTTTCAATGCTGTTCGACAACTGGAATCCCGCCTCCATGCTCCCCAACCGGTTGAAAAGAATGACCTCGGGCAACTTTAGCAGCCCCTCCTGGGAATTAAGCATGGCCCGGAAAGATACCGGCCTCTTCCTGCACGAAGCCCGGAAAGGCGGCGTCAGCCTCGCTGTCATCCCGGCCGTAGCAGCCGAAATGGATCGCTGGATCCAAAAAGGACATGGCGGCGACGATTGGACAGTCATTGCGAAAGACGCGATCCCGTAGCAAAAGACCGGTTTCCCCACTGCCCCGTCTGACCGCCAGTCCTGCAGCTTGCCCCACGAAGCCGCGCGGTTTCCCCTAGTGTAATACGTCCCCATCAGGGAACGGCTCCCCCTTATGACAAGTAGTGCACGTGATCGTTAGCGCATTGCTCCCGATCCTGGGTTTATGTACCTTGAAATATTCCTTGTTGAGATCGAGCGTCATCCGCATCATCCTCCTGGCAATCTCTTTCTCTGGTTTCGCATCGCTGGCGAAATCCAACCCATGTCCATCTTTGGCCGCCGCATGACAGAATCCGCAGCTCACGCCGAGCCCGTCTTCAAAATCATCCGTCATTATGCCTTGCAGTTCCTTCGAAGAAATATCCTTTGGCAAAACTTTTAAGTTTTCGTACTGACCCTTGTGCGATGCCGCGGCGCCAAGCCCTACGGCTGCAACCAGCAGTAGAAGAATAGTGATCTGCTTCATGAAATGATTATTTCGTCGCCGCCACATTCAGCGACACGGTGAGCTCATTCGAGATCGTGCTGGTACCCCCCACGCTGAAGTCTTTCCTTTTGATCGTGAACGATCCCTTAAAGCTTAGACCGTCGCCCGCGGCGCTCACCGTAAACGGGAAAGAGACTTCTTTGGTGACGTTCTTTATCGTGAGCAGCCCCGTGAACTGAAACGTTCCGGCTGTTCCTGTCGGGGTGATCTTTGTGGATACCAGCCGGATCCGCGGATAGTTCTTCACATCGAAATAGCTGTCGTTCCGCAGATGACTGTCACGGAGACTATTATCCGTATTTACGGTGCTGGCATCGATGCTGACATCGAAATGGCCCGCGGCGCCACTCAGCGGATCGAAGTCGATACTGCCCTGCAACCCCTTAAAGCTGCCGCCGACTCCGAACCCGAAATTGTCAATCGTAAATTTGATCTCCGACCCTTGTTCGGTGGGCTTATATTGAGCTTGCGATTGGTTAGCCGCGAGCAAGCCAAGTAGTAATATTAACGTGTTTCTCATTGCAAAATTTCATCGGTGATTGCCAGCGTATGATTGTGTTCCACATAATTCACGCTCGTCAGCCCCAGTACGCCGCGCAGTTTCTCTGCCGGTACTTTCATCGGACCGGGTGAAGGCGCGCTGCCCGGCGCCGGCTGCGGGAAAGCCGTTGAATTGGCGGTGTGAAAAGTGATATTGCCTTCCACCTTTTGGATGGTCTGATGGATATGACCATTTAATACCGAGACAGATCCGAACCGTTTGAGGAACCCCAATGCCTGCTCGCTGTCCTGCGTTCCCCAGCCCCATTGCGGATAGATCGCCCAAAGCGGAATATGCGCAAATACTACGATCGGTGTGCTGGCGGACAGACCCTTCAGGTCGTTCTCCATCCACTTCAGCTGATCCGCGCCGATATATCCCAACCCGCCATCAACATGATTGGTAACGTTGTTCAATCCGATAAAATGGACCCCATGTGAATCCCAGCTGTACCATCCGTCGCCCTTCGTCCCTTTCCCGAACCGCTCCATATATAGCTTTCCGTTATCGGTCATATCATGTTCGCCGGGTACGTAGAAGATCTTTTCTGTCTTTACGCTCTTCAACGACTGGTCCAGTGTATCGAATTCATCCGCCTGCGCCAGGTGGGTGAGGTCCCCTGTGTGCAGCACAAAGGCCGGGGGCGCCTGCATGGCATTGATCTTATCGATCGTTGCCTGCAATGTTCCCAGTACGTCCGGGTTAGCCGGCTTATTGAAACCGATATGACTGTCGCTGATCTGGACGAAACTGAAATCCGCCGCCGGCAGAACGAGACCCTTTTTAAGCCCGCCGGTCGTGCGATCGATCAACTGACTCATCCCGTATGATTTCATGATGCCGCCTGTCATCATCCAGAGGACCCCCGTCCCCGCCCAGGCCATACACTCCAGGAACCCCCTTCTGTCTACGCCATCATTGTTGGCTTCGGGATTCGATATTTCTTTCGACTTTAGTGGATCTTGCATAAAATTTTTTACAAAGGAAAATTTTACCCGGGCGGCCTGTTAATCTTTTACATTATCCATCCCAATTACTTGATGAAACCGGCAAAACCGGACATCCACTGTTTCAGAACCGTACAGTCACCCCTGCCGGCTACGCTTAAGTTATTGAGTTATATAAATATATAAGCATGGTATTGTTTTTGTCGCCGCATCTCAAACTATCGGGACCATGTTCGGGAACTATTTCAAAACCGCGCTCAGGAACCTCCTGCGTAATAAGACCTATTCAGCGATTAATGTGATTGGACTGGCCATCGGAATGGCCGTCTTCCTGCTGATTGCCCAATACGTGAGATTTGAACGAAGCTATGAGGATTTTGTCCCCGACCGGGACAACATTTACCGGGTCAGCTTGCACTCCTATCGGAACAATGAACTGATCTCCGCCAGCGCCGAGAACTATCCCGCCGTCGGACCATCAATGCTCCACGACATCCCGCAGGTGCTGAGCTTTGCCCGGTTATATAATATGGGCTATAAGAATAATGTGGTCATCACCAACGAGAACGCGAAGCCCGATCCCATCGCGATCAAACAACACCTCTTTCTCTATGCCGATTCCGCCTTCCTCCCGATGATGGGCTACGAACTGACCCGCGGCAACGCCGCAACGGCGCTGGCCAACCCCTTTAGCGCCGTCATCTCGGAGAAATATGCACGGATTTATTTTGGCGACCGGGACCCCATCGGCCAGACCCTTCATATGCATGACGACGACTTTAACGACGAACTGGCCACCGTAACCGGCGTGTTCAGGGAAGTGCCGCCCAATACCCACCTGAAATTCGACGTGCTCTTTTCCTACAAGACCCTGTATACGCGTAGGACAAATTCTATCAAACGCTACGACCAGAATTGGACCCGCGTCGATATGTATACTTTCGTCCGCCTTAGACCGGGCACCGATCCCGCCGTCGTGGAAGCGCAATTGCCGGGACTGGTGATCCGATACAAACCCCAGTTGGCGGCCAATCGTGAAAAGGAGGTCCTCCAGCTTCAGCCGCTAACCTCCATCCACCTGACCTCCGATCTGGCAGAAGAGCCAGAGGCGAATGGCAACGCAACCATTGTCCTCTTCCTGGGCCTGATAGGCATCTTCGTACTGGTGATCGCCTGGATCAATTTTATCAACCTCGCTACTGCCAGGGCCATCGGCCGTGCCAAAGAAGTGGGCATCTACAAAGTGGTCGGCGCCACCCGTTCCCACCTGATCACCCGCTTCCTAACAGAGGCGGCCATTGTCAACCTTATCTCGCTGGGGCTCGCCGTGGGCCTCGTCGCGGCAACCCTAACCTCCTTCAACGCGATCTCCGGCCTTTCCCTGGATAGTTCCTACCTCGGGCGCCCCTGGTTCGTTGAATTGCTGGCCGGGCTCTGGATGGCCGGTACGCTGCTGTCAGGCTTCTATCCCGCCTGGGTGTTATCATCCTTTAAACCTGTCTCGGTATTGAAAGGGAAATTGCAGAGCTCTTCCGGCGGCGCGCTGCTGCGGAAAGGCCTCGTGGTGGGCCAGTTCGTAGCTTCCGTCGCACTGATCGCCGGCACCTTTATCGTGTATCGCCAGCTTAACTATATGATGCACCAGGACCTGGGGATTAACATCAGCCAGGTGCTCATCCTCGATCGCCCGGGTATCGCCCTCAGCGACGAGACGAATTCAAAGGCATTCCACGCCGGCATCGACCTCTTCCGCGAAGAGCTGAAAAAGAGCCCGGCCATCGAAGCCGTCTCGTTACCCGCTACCATCCCCGGCATGCTTCGCGAGTGGAAGGCGACGGTCAAACGTTATGATGCCAATGCCCAGGACTCTATCGACGTACGAACCAATGCCATGGACGACGAATTTCTCAACGTATTCAAAATGAAATTGCTCGCCGGAAGGATGTTCTCCCGGTCCTTTCCAAAAGACCCTGATACTTCGGTCATCCTCTCGCTCTCCGCTGCGCAGCTGCTTGGATACAGGAAGCCGGAAGACGCGATCGGAAAAACGCTTGTGATCAACGAATTCAACGGCTTTAAACCCGTTGTCGTCGGCGTAGTCAATGACTACCACCAGGTGTCTTTCAAAAAACCGCTCGAGCCGACTATGTTCATGTGCGATTTTTATGAGGGGGAGTACTATTCCATCCGCATGAACACCGAACACCTCTCCCAAACCATGGACCATGTCCGCCAGGCCTGGAACACCGCGTTTCCCGGCAATCCATTCGAATACTATTTCCTCGATGACTATTTCAACCGCCAATATGCCAATGACCGCAAGTTCGGCCAGTTGTTCACGACCTTTGCATCCCTCGCGATCCTGATCAGTTGTCTGGGCCTTTTTGGTCTCTCCTCCTATACCGCCGGTCAGCGGATCAAGGAGATCGGTATCCGGAAAGTGCTGGGCGCCTCCGTCACTAATATCACGGCCATGCTCTCGCTGGATTTCCTCCGGCTCGTACTGGTTTCGATCGGGATCGCCACCCCATTGACCTGGCTGATCATGTACAGTTGGCTGCAATCCTACGCCTACCGGGTATCGATCAAGTGGTGGGTCTTTGCGTTGGCGGGTCTGATTGCCCTGTTCATCGCATTGCTGACGGTCAGCTTCCAGGCTATCAAAGCGGCGCTGTCCAATCCTGTCAAATCGCTTCGGTCAGAATGAAATGCACTAGATTCGCATCATGTCCCAACGACGAGTATTCCTGAAACAGCTCGGTCTCAGCACTGCGGGCTCCGTTATCCTTCCCGGTTTCATCTCAGCTGCTCCGCCATTCATCTCTCCGCAAGGCCCTTACCCTTTTCCCCGGAGCACTCCCGAACAGCAAGGCATCTCCTCCGCCTCCATCCGCGCCTTCCTCGCGGCCATCCACTCCAGCGGTCAGGAATTTCATAGCATCATGATCATCCGCCACGGACTTGTTGTCGCCGAGGGTTGGTGGTATCCCTTCGCGCCCGCGCACCACCAACAGCTGTACTCGCTAAGCAAGAGCTTTACCGGGACAGCTATCGGAATGGCGATCGATGAAAAATTAATGAAACCGGATGACCAGGTGATCTCTTTCTTTCCAAACGACCAGCCATCTTCGATCAGCACAAATCTCGCCGCTCTCAAGGTCCGGCACCTGTTGAGCATGTCGGTGGGGCAGGAGAAGGACTCGATACTAACGCTGGAACATACGCCGGCAGGTACTACATGGGAAGAGACCTTCCTGGCCTTGCCCGTTATCTACGAACCGGGAACGCGCTTCCTTTACAACTCGGGGGCCAGCTACATGCTCAGCTCGATAATCAAACATGTCACCGGCCACAACGTCCACGAATATCTCAAACCCCGGTTGTATGCCCCGCTCGGCATCACCGACGCCTCCTGGACCGAGAACAGCGAAGGCGTTAATATGGGCGCATCCGACCTCCGCATCCGCACCGAAGATATCGGCAAGCTGGGACAGCTTTACTTGCAGCAAGGCAAATGGAATGGCCGCCAGCTCGTGAGCAGAGAATGGGTGGAACTCGCAACAAAGAAGGAAATCGACACCGGCAAGACAGATAGCTCCTGGGGTTACGGCTATGGCTTCCAGTTCTGGCTAAACCCGCCCGGCGGCTTCCGGGCCGACGGCGCCTATGGCCAATACAGCATGGTATTCCCCGAGAAAAATACGGTAGTCGTCATCACAAGCGAAAGCGCCGACAAGGAAAAGACGATGCATACGGTCTGGGACCATTTATATCCCGCACTGACCGATCACCGCACACTACCCGCCAATGCCGCGGAATATCTTAAGCTCCGGGATGAGTTGAACGCACTTGTTCTGCCGCCTCCGTCGCTTAACCGTCAGTCCCCGATTGACGCGACCCTATCCGGGAAGAAATTCCTGCTGGATAACAATCAGTTCAATGCTAAATCCGTCTCCTTCCTTTTCGAAACCGGCAAAGTCCTGTTCACGTTAACCGAAGACGGCAAACCCGATATCATGATCAATTGCGGGATCGATAAATGGATCATTAAGGGCAATCGCAAGCCGTCGGCGCACTCTCTCTTCTCCCTTCGCCGAATCGACTTCGACTCGCCTGTCGCCGCAAGCGCCGGCTGGAAAGACGATCGCACCCTCGTTCTCACCTTTCGCTTCCTCGAAGCGATCCACGGCGATACATTGACCTGTACCTTCGACAAAGACCACCTGCGCATCCAGTTTATGTTTAGTGGCGCCGTCATGGATAAGCGGCCCGATGACAGACCTGATATCACGGGAACGATGCAGGCGTAACCCACCCGGTGCGGCCCTAATATCGTACCTTCGCGGTTCAAATGGCCAATCCCTATATATCTCTTCTTAGGACAGCTTGGCGCTATGCCCGCGGCGAAAAGAAGAAATTCGTTCTGGTTTACTCGATGTTTGTCGTGGCCTTCATCGTCATTTCCCTGAATCCGCTGCTCTTCGGTTGGTTCCTGGACAAACTCCAGAACAGTACCAGTGGGACCCTGCACTATGCACTTCTCTTTGTCGCTGGCTATATCAGTATAAAATTCGTCCAATGGTGCTTTCACGGACCCGCCCGCGTCATGGAGCGGAGCCTGTCGTTCAACCTGAGCCGGAATTTTCTCCAGGAAAAATATCACCAGGTGCTCCACCTGCCCGTCAAATGGCAGCAGGACCATCACAGTGGTGCGACCATCAACCGCGTCAGAAAAGCGTACGAGTCCCTCCGGGATTTTTTCGACCACGGATTTATGTATGTCTATGCGCTCATGAAGTTTGTCGTTTCCGTGGGCGCCATGCTTTATTTCATCCCCTTCTATGGCGCTATCGCACTTGGTCTGGGCATTTTGAATATTCTGATCATCCGAAAATTCGACCGGCCATTCGTCAAGGCCCTCACTGAAGTGAACGAGAAAGAGCATGTCGTCTCCGCGACCTTGTTTGACAGTCTTTCAAATATCATGACCGTAATTACCCTTCGCCTCGAACGGAGCATGGAGACCGGACTCATGAACAAGGTCCGGGCGATCTTCCGGCCTTTCCGGCGAAGCTTCGTCATCAACGAATGGAAATGGTTTACCGCCGAAATGATCATCGTGTTGATCTATGGCCTGATCGCCTTCGGCTACGTCTATCAGAAATGGATCCCGGGGACATTGTTTCCGATCGGCGGACTGGCCACCCTCCTGCTCTATGTCAACCAGTTCTGCAGCGTCTTCCAGGACATCGCCTGGCAATACACCGAGATCGTTCAGTATAACACCAATGTGCAAACAGCGGCTGCCATTAGTGAGGCCTATGCCGAGCAACATCGCGCCGACAGCCCCGACGGTCTTCCCGATGACTGGAGCGCCATCACCCTGCGGAACTTGAACTTCTCTCACCAGCCGACTTATGACGCCGGCCAACACGCGCAAAGTCTCCACGACCTCCATCTTACCATCCGGCGCGGCCGCCGCATCGCCCTGATCGGAGAAAGTGGCAGCGGTAAGACCACCCTCCTGGCCCTCCTTCGCGGTCTCTACCAACCCGAGCCCGGTCTGGAGATCGAAGTGGAGGGTTTCTCGACCTCCGACCCAAAAATCTGGCTCGACCGCCTCAACGAAGCCGTCACCCTCTTCCCCCAGGAGCCGGAGATCTTCGAGAATACCATTGCGTACAATATCACCCTCGGCCTCCCATTCAGCGAAACCGAGATCATGGAGGTCTGCGAAAGCGCTCAATTTACAGAGGTCATCCACAATCTGCCCCTGGGCCTCGCATCCGATATTCGCGAAAAAGGCGTGAACCTTTCTGGCGGCCAGAAGCAACGTCTTGCGCTCGCCCGTGGCATCCTCGCCGCCCGCGACAGCAGCCTGGTCCTGCTCGACGAGCCCACCAGCAGCGTCGACCCCCGCACCGAGGCCCTGATCTACGACAACCTCTTCACAGCCTTCAGCGATAAAGCCATTATTTCCTCCATCCACCGCCTCCACTTGCTGCCCCGCTTTGACTACATCTATGTATTGCATCAGGGCCGGATCGTCGCCGAAGGCAGCTTTGACGACCTTCGCACCCACAACCCTGTATTCCGCGACCTCTGGCGCCATCAGCAGGAGGCCAACCGGCAGGGCGCTTAAGCCGGTACTCGCATAATCCGGTACCCCCCGGCCGCCCCGCCCGCATTAAAAAAGGTTCAATTCTGAACCAATTCCGGCCCCCCGCTGTTAGAATTCGTAAATTCATGTTAAATTTTTCTTAACAAAAATCGCCTTGTATGAGAAAAGTACTTCCCATCCTCGCGCTCCTGGCCCTCTTTCAAATAGGCCAGACTTCTGCCCAGATGCCTTGGTTAGGCGTCCACGGCGGTCTCAGCATCCCCGACCTGAGTGGCGGCAACGGCAACCAGCTGAGCAGCGATTATACCTCCCGCCTTGCAGCCAATTTTGGCATTCAGGGCGAATGGCACATTTATCACCGGTTCTCCCTCCAGGTAGAACTGAATTTTGCCGGTCAGGGCGGCCAGCGCAACGGCATCCAGCCGATCACCAACCTCCCTGCGCCCTTGCAGTCGATGGTACCCCCCGGCTCCTATCTGTATGCGAATTTTAAGAACAAAGCAGTGCTCAATTACCTGGAATTGCCCATCCTGGCCAAGTTTACCTGGGGCAGAACGCTCCAATTCTACGCTGACGCCGGGGTCTATGTAGGCTACCTCTTACACGCGGAAGAGAAGACAAGCGATAGCAGCACCATCTATGTCGATCAGAAGGGCACGCCCCTCACGGTTCAGGGGTATCCGGTCCCCGGCCAGAACTTTACCGCCAACACGGATATCACTTCCAGCATCAAACGCTTCAATGTCGGCGTCACCGGCGGCGTTGGTTTAGCCCTTCCACTCGACGCCCACAACAAGGTCTTTTTCGACGCCCGCTTTGAATACGGGCTGATCAATATCCAGAAGTACAGCGCGGATGGTTCCAACAACACTGGCAACGTTTTGCTTTCCCTGGGCTGGTCACACCGCTTCAGGAGATAAAATGTCATATTTTTCACCCATAGCGCTGCTCTTATCCACCCTTGTTACCTGGTACAATTCCAAGGGTCAACAATATCTGGGGAAGCCATATACGGATTCCCTGCACTCTGGTATGCAGACCATCCCCGGAAGGCTGCAATGTGCATTATATGATGTTGGAGGAGAAGGCATAGCCTATCATGACAGCGATTCGATTAACCAGGGGAGCGGAAAATTAAATCCTGCTGACGGCACGTACTTAAATGAATTCAGAAAAAGGGAAGCTGTGGATATATCGTATACAAAATTCAGGGAGCCGCCGATCGACAACAATCCCTATAATTTTGTCGCGCCGGAAAAAAACCAGCTTTATGTCGGCTGGACTGCTCCGGGCGAGTGGATAAAATACACCGTTCTTGTGAAGGAATCGGGTACATACACCCTTGGAATGATGTACACAGCCAGTCAGGGCGGAAAAATCTCTATTTCCGTAAATGATGTTGATCAAACGGGCCTTATCGACATCCCGACAACGTACGTAAAAGAGGAACCGATACATTGGCGCCAATGGCACCATTGGAACTATTTAAGAGCTTTTGCCACGGTCAAATTGGATAAGGGTATTCAAATTATCACCTTATACACAAGAGAAGCCGGTCAGATGAACTATGCTTATATTGACTTTAAATGATCCCCGCCAGTTCCAAACTCTTCTTCTTCAACTTCCGGATCTCCACATCCTCAATGATGGGCTCCGGCGTGAGCACCAGCGAGGTTTTATTTTCGCGCCACCAGCCTTCCTGCGCGATCTCACGGAAATGGATCACGCCGACCAGGTACTTCCGGTCGGTCTCGGCATGCCATTCTTCGATCCACTCGAAGCGCTCCCGCGGAATATAACGCCAATCGTCGAAGCTGACGTATACCCGAACATAGAAGTCTTCCGTCAGCTCATGCGGCTGATGGTGATATAGTTTTTTGTACTCATATTTGTATTGATACCGGAGCGCGGACAGATCGCTGAGCACCGCTGAGGCGGTAGGGAAGGAGCCGGCCCCCTTTCCGTAAAAGAACTGCTTATCCGCAAAACCGCTCTCGATCACCACCCCGTTATATTCATTCCGCACAAAAGCCAGATGATCTTCATGCCGGATGAATTGCGGCAGCACAAAGGCCGCGACCTTGCCATTCTCCAGCTTCTTCGCCTGCGCCACAAGCTTGATGTCATAGTGCTTCTCCCTCGCCACCGCGGCATCCCCCGCCTGGATATGCTGGATACCGGTGAATACCAGGTTTTCCGTCGGCACCACGATCCCATAGGCATGCGTCAGCAGGAAAGTCCACTTATTGGCGGCGTCATACCCCTCCACATCGAGTGAAGGGTCGCTTTCCGCAAACCCCAGCTGCTGGGCCAGCAACAGCGCCTCCTGAAAACCCAGTTTCTCTTCGAACATTTTCGTCAGGATGAAATTGGTGCTGCCGTTGACGATCGCCTTGATAGAATGCAGCAGGTCATTGTCATAATATTCCTCCAGGTTACGGATCACCGGGATAGACGCACAGGCTGCCGCTTCATACAAAAATGAAGCCCCTGTTGTCTGCTGCAAGCCCAATAGCTCCGGTAAATGCTCGGCGATCATTTTTTTGCTGGCGCTTACCACAGATTTTCCGCTGCGCAATGCTCTCGAGACGATCTCGAATGCCGGGCCCGACTCATTGATCACTTCTACGACTACATTGATCTCCGGGTCGTTCAAAATGACGTCCCGGTCGGTGGTGAACAATTCCGCCGGCGCTTCCCGCTTCTTCCCGGCGTGTTTGATACATACTTTTTTGATCGTCGCCTTCAGCGATGGCGTCTGCTGTAAAACCTTATAAAGACCTTCCCCGACCACGCCAAAACCAAATAACCCGATAGTAAGCTGCTTATGTGTTTCCATTATGCTAATTGAATATGATTTTCTTTTTTATCGATCTGCCGGGAAGCGGCAATTACTGTATCCAGCGCCTGCCGCAGGTCCTCGATCAGATCCTCTGCATCTTCCAAACCCGTCGACAATCGAACCAGACTGTCCGCCACACCCGCGGAACGCCGTCGCTCCTCCGGAATGCTCTTATGCGTCATCTGCGCCGGATGCGAAACCAAACTCTTGATGCCGCCAAGACTCTCCGCCAGTTTGAACAACTTCGTCGACGTCACAAAATTGGTCGCCGCCTCCACCGTATCAACCTTCAACGAAAAACTAACGATCCCGCCAAACCCCTTCGACTGCGCCGCCGCAATCGCATGACCCGGATGCGTGACCAGCCCCGGATAGTTAACGGAAGCCACCGCCGGATGGTTCACCAAAAACTCCGCAATCGCCGCCGCGCTCGCACAATGCTGCCGCACCCGCAAGTGCAGCGTCTCGATGCCCCGGATCAACAGCCAGCTGTCAAAAGGCCCCAAAACCGCGCCACAGGCATTCTGGAGGAACTTCACCCGCTGCCCCAGTTCGGCATCGGCCGTCACCACCAAACCAGCAATCAGATCGGAATGCCCACCGAGATACTTGGTGCCGGAATGCACCACGATATCCGCACCCAGTGCCAACGGCTTTTGCAAGGCCGGCGACGCGAACGTATTGTCTACACACAGCCGGCAGCCATGCGCACGAGCCAGCGCCGCGATCGCCCGGATGTCAGATATTTTGAGAGTCGGGTTCGTGGGCGTTTCGATCCAGATCAGCTTTGTCTTTGGCGTCAGCGCATCCAGGATTGCCGAAACATTCGACGTATCTGCATATCGCACCGTTATCCCGAATTTCTTATATACCTGCTCGAACAATCGGAAAGCGCCGCCATAGATATCGTCTACTGCCACGATCTCGTCCCCCGACTGTAACAATTTCAGCACCGCATCGATCGCTGCCAGACCGCTGCTGAAGGCAATCCCAGTGGTCCCGCCCTCGAGTTGTGCCACCAGGCTCTCCAGCGTCGCCCGGGTAGGATTGCCCGTACGCGCATAGTCGTAACCCTTATTCACCCCCGGCGCCTCCTGCACAAAGGTGGATGTCTGATAGATGGGCACCGAGATCGCGCCGGTCAACGGGTCTACGGGAATACTGTGAATGAGTTGTGTTGTCGCTTGCATGTCAAACAAATTTTTAAGGTTAAAAAAAGTTTGTTCAGCGACACCTTTACCAAGAGATCATCAGCAGAGCTTAAGCCGGCAATCGTCACCGGGCAAAAAAAAACTCTTCTGATCCGTCAGAAGAGCTCTAATATATTGTATTGATATTATCAAGCCGGAATCTGACTTATCTGTCCCGATCTTCCTCGGGATGGAGTTGGCACCTTACTTTCAGCTCACATGACTTTCATCATAAGTGTCGCATCAGCAGGTTGTCAAGGCTTCTACGGGCCATTTCCCTCAGCCTTTCTTGATAAGAGATGTTGTAAGAACTGGCGCAAAGGTAATACGTCTTTTGGAATTTTGCCAAATTTTTCTTCCGGGGTTGTTAAAGGCCGCGTTAACGTATCAATAACGTGGTTTTGGAACGGTTTTTGGCAACGGTAGGGCGGACGATCTAGTACTTCTACATAAAAACAACACAACATGAAAACAATGAGCGTTTGGCTGACAGCCCTAGTCGGCATAACAGCCGTATTAACTATCGTTGCGTGCAACAAAAACAATTCCTCCGGTTCAAATCCAAACATCCCCAAAGGAAAATCTCAGCTCTCTGTCTACATGATGGACGATCCTATCACTTACGATAGCGTTTTTATTGACATCAGGCAGATTGCAGTAGAAATAGACACAGCTTCCAAACAAACCGATGCCGATGAAGATGACGAATGGAATGACGATTTTTGCGGCCGGGGCAGGGATTCTCATGACAAATCCGTGATCTGGGATACCCTCAATATCACGCCCGGTGTCTATAATCTGCTTGCCCTGCGAAACGGCACCGATACTCTCCTGACCTCAAGCCTGATCACTACCGGCAAGATCCTCAAGGTCCGGATCACGCTCGGCAATGATAACAAGATCTATACCGACAGCACGACTTCCTATCCGCTGGAGGTCTTCGGCCCCAACCCGTTTTTCACGATCAATGTCAGGAGGGACGACGTAGCCAGCGTTACCAACAACGAATTGAAACTCTGGCTCGACTTTAACCTCTCCCATTCGATCTTCTTCTGGAATGGGGAATTCCTCCTCAGGCCCAATATCGTCGTCTTTAATGACCAGATGATGGCAAAGCTGGAAGGGACTGTACTGCCTGAAGGCGCCGGCGCGCTGGTTGAAGCCATCAATGGCGGCGACACCCTTTACGCCATTCCTTGGGATGAAGGCAATTATCAATTCCGCAACGTGCCAACCGGAAGCTGGTCTCTTACGTTTAAAGGAGATAATGGCTACCAGGATACAACCATCACCAATATCGTCGTGGATTCCATGAACGTAGTCCACGTACCGACGGTGACCCTGCATAAATAGTTCATCCATAATCATTTAAACCTTTCACTATTATTAGGCCGGGGCTTTGCTCCGGCCTTTTTCATTTCACGCCCCGCCCACCGAACCTCCGCGGAGGCGGCCGCTTTTTCTAATTTTTTTAGTAAAACCATCGGTCCCTTCCGATTGTTGTACTTACCTTAGCGCTATGTCCATTCCAACGAATTACACTGAAGAGGCAATAGACGTATCCGGTGCCCGGGTACATAATCTCAAGAACATCGATATCCGCATCCCAAAGAACCAACTCGTCGTCATTACCGGAATCAGCGGCAGCGGAAAATCCTCCCTTGCCTTCGATACCATCTACGCAGAAGGCCAGCGGCGCTATATGGAAAGTTTCGGCGCCTATGCCCGCCAATTCATCGGCGATATGGAAAGGCCCGATGTCGACAAGATTACCGGCCTTAGCCCCGTCATCTCCATAGAACAGAAGACGACCAACAAAAACCCCCGCAGCACCGTCGGCACAGTCACTGAGATCTATGACTTCCTCCGTCTCCTGTATGCCCGAATCGGCGAGGCCCACTCTTACAACACCGGTAAGAAGATGGTCAAATTCAGTGAGGAGGAGATCGTAGACAACGTGTTTAAGAAGTTCAGGAATAAAAAGATATCCATTCTTTCGCCACTCGTCCGCGGCCGCAAAGGGCATTACCGCGAACTCTTCGAAGATATCCGTAAGAAAGGCTATATAAAAGTGCGGGTCGACGGGGAGGTCAAAGATCTCGCGCCCAAAATGCAGGTCGACCGCTATAAGATCCACGATATAGAGGTTGTCATCGACCGTCTGGCCGTCACGGACGATATGAAGGCCCGCCTCGCCTCCAGTGTCCAGAAGGCCCTTCAGATGGGCAAGAACCTGCTCTTTATCCTGCTCAACGACGAAGACAGGGTGTTGCAATACAGCAAGCAGCTGATGTGCGAAGATACCGGGATCAGCTATGAAGAACCTTCTCCGAATAGCTTTTCATTCAATTCGCCCTACGGCGCCTGCCCCACCTGTAAAGGTCTCGGCTCGGTCTACCAGATCAGTATGGACGCCATCATCCCTGACCGGTCAAAAAGTATCAATGAAGGCGCTATCGTGCCTCTCGGGGAGGAGCGGGACGCCTATATGTTCAGGCAGGTACAGCAGTTGGCAAAAAAGAATAAGTTCAGCCTCGATACGCCGGTCGACGAACTGCCGAAGAAGGCGCTCAATTTTGTGCTCTATGGCAACGAGACCGGCGACAGCAACCTGGAGGTGGAATTCGAGGGCAACAACGGTATCGGTCAGCTATACACGGAAGAATATGAAGGGCTGATCAATTCGCTCCGCCGCTGGTTTGCCGGCAGCACCTCGGACTCCTTCCGCGAATGGGTAGAGCAGTTCATGGAGCTGACAACCTGCGAGACCTGCGGCGGCACCCGGCTGCGGAAAGAAAGCCTTTGGTTCAGGGTGGGGGAGAACAACATCGCGGAGCTCAGCTCGATGAACCTTAACCGGCTGGCGGAGTGGTTTTCCGGCGTGGAAAAGAAGCTCAGCCCCAAACAGAATATCATCGCGAAGGATATCCTCAAAGAGATCCGTGACCGGCTCCGGTTCCTGCTGGATGTCGGCCTCACCTACCTCACCCTTAACCGGGCATCGCGGACGCTCAGCGGCGGCGAATCTCAGCGTATCCGCCTCGCCACCCAGATCGGTTCACAGCTTCAGGGGATCACCTATATCCTCGATGAACCCAGCATCGGCCTCCATCAACGCGATAACCAGCGGCTGATTCACGCGCTGAAGAACCTCCGCGATATCGGCAACAGCGTCCTCGTCGTAGAACACGATAAAGACATCATGCTGGCGGCGGATTATCTGGTTGACATAGGTCCCAGGGCCGGCCTGCATGGCGGCAGGATCGTCGCACAGGGCCGGCCGCCTGCCCTCCTCGAGCTCGACACCCTTACATCCTCCTATCTTAATGGCCGACGGAAAATCGCTGTCCCGGCCGAACGGAGAAAGGGCAACGGTAAATTCCTCGAACTGAAAGGCGCGAAAGGTAACAACCTGAAGAACGTCGATGTGAAATTCCCCCTTGGGAAACTCATCGTCGTCACCGGAGTCAGCGGTAGCGGCAAATCGACGCTGATCAACGAAACCCTCTATCCCATCCTCAGCAAACATGCTTATAATTCGAGGGTGACGCCGCTCGAATACAAAAGCGTAAAGGGCCTGGACAATATCGACAAGGTGATCGAGATCGATCAGTCGCCCATTGGCCGAACCCCCCGTAGCAACCCCGCCACCTACTGCGGTTTCTTTACCGATATCCGCACCCTCTTCGCGTCCGTCCCTGAGGCAAAGATCAGGGGATACAATGCAGGCCGGTTCTCATTCAACGTCAAGAGCGGCCGCTGTGACGTTTGTGAAGGCGGCGGGATGCGGGTCATCGAAATGAACTTCCTTCCCGATGTCTATGTCCACTGCGAAAAATGCAACGGCCGGCGCTATAACCGTGAGACCCTCGAGATCCGCTATAAAGGTAAATCCATCAGCGATGTCCTCGACATGACCGTCGATGAAGCGGTGGAGTTCTTTCAGAACGTGCCCTATCTCTACCGGAAGATCAAGGTGCTGCAGGAAGTGGGCCTGGGCTATATCACCCTTGGCCAGTCGGCTGTTACATTGAGCGGCGGAGAAGCCCAGCGGGTGAAGCTCGGTACCGAGCTGGGTAAGAAGGATACGGGAAAGACGTTTTATATCCTTGATGAACCTACTACTGGCCTTCATTTTGAAGACATCCGTCACCTCGTGGAAGTGCTGGACAAGCTGGTCGACCGCGGAAATACCGTTTTGGTGATCGAGCATAACCTCGACGTGATCAAGGTTGCCGATCACATCATCGACCTCGGACCCGAAGGCGGCGACGCCGGTGGCAGCGTCCTCTTCGAAGGAACACCCGAAGCACTCGTTGGAAATAAGGAAAGCTTCACGGCCAGGTTCTTAAAATCCGAATTAAAGTAAAACGGCCTGTCTACCCGGGCCATGCGATTTATGGAAAGAATTATTATTGACATGGATGAGGTCATCGCCGACCCGATGAACGAAATGATCGATTGGTATAGGAAAGCACACGGCAGTGAGGTCGACTATAATAAGATGTTGGTCGGCTCCTGGGTAAAAGGGTTTCCCGACGGACACCAGGGCCTGGTTATGGACCGGCTCCGCTCCCCCGGCTTCTTCCGCCATCTCCCTGTCATGAAAGACAGCGTCGACGTCATCCGCAAACTAAATGACCGCTATGAGGTCTTTATCGTATCGGCGGCCACCGAATTCCCCAATTCCCTCAAGGACAAACTGGAATGGCTGGAGGATCATTTCCCGTTCCTGACCTGGAAGCAGGTAGCCCTCTGCGGTAGCAAGGACCTCATTTGCGGAGACTACATGATCGACGATCATTTGAAAAACCTCAAAGGATTCAAAGGCAAACCCTATCTCTTCACCGCCGCCCACAACCTCAATGTCACCGGCTACGACCGGATCAACAACTGGGCCGAAGCGGCTTCCATCTTCCTGAAATAGATGCCAGCCGGCATTACGTGGTGTCTCCGCGCAGCGGAGAAATAAAATGGCGCCCGAAGGGCGCCCCCCGGCCAAGCTCACTTGGCCGGACATTAGATGAAAAAAAAGGCCCCCTACTTTTGTTTTGAGGGGGTCTTTTTTAATAAGCCAACAAGCTCAACAGGAAGTGATTAATAAAATCTTTTAGTAAAGGGTACCTAAATAGGGAACGGATCAGGTTTTACTTAACCTCGGATATTCGGATTTTACCAATTTCCCTGTCAGCTTATTGGTTGTACGTTATCGGGCCTCAACGCACCGTCAGCTGCCCGTTCTCAATCCGCTCATCGTCAGTAAACACCTCGAACAGATAATTGCCTTCGGCGATCGTCGTAAGCACCGTAGTTTCTTTGTTACGGATATGCGCCTGGTTCACCAGCCGCCCATCCATGTCGAATAAATACAATTGATACACCTTCCCGTCTTCTCCGTTGGCGGAAAAGAACAACACCTGTTGCCGGGCATCCGGATACAGCTTGATCTTGTGCTTCCTGCTCGTCAGGGCTTTACTCACCAGGATACTGTGAATAGTGTCGGAACCTGAATTGAGTGTGGAAGAGGATCTGCCGCCGGGCGTTGTGGTTGCGGCAAAGGCGGAGCACTGTACGGACAGCGCCAGTAGAAGGGCTGTCACACCGCCGATCAGGTTCGCAGATAAGATAGTTTTCCTTGGGTGTAAGGGTCGGATCATAGGTACTATTGATTTTTCAATCAATTAAAAAAATAGGGTACGGATCAACAACTAGTTTTAACAGCGCCATCAAAAAAAGGTACGATCAACAACTATAGTAACTAAAATGAATTCAACATTTAGAATCGCAACAGCGGGCAGTGCGTGGAATTAAACCACCGCTCCTTGTTACCGCCGGTCAGCCGGATACCGAGCTTGAAGCCGAACGTGAAATACGCGTCATTGTTCCCTGGAGTACCACGCTTGTCACCTGCCCTATAGCTCGGCGTATTATAGCCGGCAGCTGACTTATTGGAGATCTTCACTGCCAAGGCAGCCTGAGCCGGAGAAAGGTGCTGAGCGAACAGCGTCGGATCGATATAGCTCGCGTGCACATCATCCAGGTAATCCGTGAACAGCTTCCGGTAGATTACCTCTACGGAAATGTTTACATCTTCACTAAGGAAGTATTTTACACCGGCGCCCATCGGGATATTGAGCTGGGTTAACGAATATTCCTTGCTTCCGGTCACCCATCCCTCTCCTTCCGTATGCAACGGCCGCAGGTCATACCAATACGTATTGCCACGGCCATCGGACAAGCTGCCCTGCGGATTGAAATGGAATACACCCAACCCGATCAGCCCATAAGGCCGCAGCCGGCCCTGCACATCCTCGGGATCATCCTCCAGAAAAGTAGTAGGATATACCTCCGCCATCGCAGTTCCTTCAATTATCACGGATTGGAAATCGAGATTACGGTTGTAGCGGGAGTTCTCATCACCACCCTTCTCCTTGATATTGCAGTCGCAGGCACCGATATTACCATAATTTGCGGAGAAACGGAAGCCCAGCCACGGCGCTGGAAAGACGGCATAGTACGCGCCGAAATAAAGCTTCGTCTCGTTCATGTTATAGTCTTTGATAAAGGTGGTGCCTACTCCCCGGTGACCACCTATGTCACCCAGGTATGCCATGGGCCCGGTCGTAAAGCCAAACTCTGTCGTGTTCTTAGCTTCTTCCTGGGCGAAAGAAGGAGTACTGATGCATAGGGTAATGGCTGCCGCGAACAAACACTTCCAGAACAAGGAGTGTAAACTCTGTTTCATTGATATTAGATTTAGTTTTCCGATGGTTTGGACTGCTGCTTTCTCAATCAAAATGAAAAAGGAGCTACATACAAGAAACGAAATATTAACGAATAATTGTGTGCGCGGAAGCGACTATTTTAGAGACAAAATTCCCAATTAAGGAATCCCGCTTAATGATTTATAGATAGTAACATTTCAATATGGTTGATTCCATCTTCGGGATAGATTTCCCCGGTTTGGACGAAGCCGAAAGTCTCGTAAAATTCCTTAAGATAATATTGCGCGCCGATACGTATATCTCTTTTGCCGTGAAGCCGATACGTCGTCTCAATGCTTTGGAGCAGCAGCTCCTGGCCGATTCCCAGACCTCTCGCGGCAGGGGAACTTACGATCCTGCCGATAGAAGATTCCGCATAGGAAATTCCCGGCGGGACGATACGTGAATATCCTAAGAGTTGTTTTTCTTTCCTTCCTATTAAATGGTGACAAACAGAGTCCTTGTTGTCCATATCGAGGAACACACAGTTCTGTTCGACCACAAAAACCTCACTGCGTAACCGAAGTATTTGGTACAATTCTTCCGTCGTCAACTCGCTGAAATGCTTGCATTCCCAATTCAAAATCGTATTAGTACCCATATTTTTCCCCCCATAATGACTTCAGGAATTTGCGCAGCTCCTCTTCCCGGACATTATTACGCCCCGGCTCATAGAAGGTCGTCCCGGCAATTTCTTTTGGCAAATACTCCTGTAATGAGAAATTACCCTCGTATGAATGACTGTACTGATACCCCTTTCCGTAATCCAGGTTCTTCATCAGCTTCGTTGGAGCATTGCGGATATGTAGCGGGACGGGCAGATCCCCATGCTCCCGGACAGCCGCCTGCGCCGCGCCGATCGCCATCGTGGCGGAATTGCTCTTCGGCGAAGTCGCCAGGTAGATGGCACATTGCGAAAGGATCAGACTGGACTCCGGGTATCCGATCTTGTTGACGGCGTCGAATGTTGCATTCGCCAGCAACAGCGCATTCGGATTCGCGTTCCCAATATCCTCGCTGGCAAGGATCAGCATCCGCCGCGCAATGAACTTGACATCTTCACCGCCCTCTATCATTCTCGCCAGCCAGTAGACCGCTGCATTGGGATCGCTGCCCCGGATACATTTAATAAAGGCAGAAATGATGTCATAGTGCTGCTCGCCCTTTTTGTCATATAAGGCGATCCGCTGCTGCGCGATCTCCATGACAACCTCATCGGTGACCACCCCTCCCTTGTCAAGCGCATCGGCAACCACCTCCAGCAGGTTTAGCAGCTTTCGCGCATCTCCGCCCGATATATTGATCAACGCCGACGTCTCCTTTAGCTCGATCCCAAGCTCCCGTAGCCATGGATCGTCACGCAAAGCATGATGCAGCACCCGGATCAGGTCCTCCTCGGTCAACGGCTTCAGTATATAGACCTGGCAACGGCTTAACAACGCGCTGTTCACTTCGAAAGACGGATTCTCGGTGGTCGCGCCGATGAGCGTCACGACCCCCTTCTCCACGGCGCCCAATAAAGCATCCTGCTGCCCCTTATTGAACCGGTGGATCTCGTCGATGAAGAGGATAGCCCTCGCCACCTCCCGCGCTTCGGCGATCACCTCCCGCACTTCTTTGACACCGGAAGAAATGGCACTAAGAGTATAAAACGGTACCTTCAGCGTATTGGCAATGATCCCCGCGATCGTCGTCTTCCCCGTTCCCGGAGGCCCCCAAAGGATCATCGAGGGCGGCTTGCCATGCTCGATAGCTGTACGCAATACACTACCTTTACCGGTCAGATGTTGCTGACCGACCAGCTGATCGAGCGTTTGCGGTCTCAGCCGCTCCGCCAGCGGTACCTGGGAAGCTTCCATAACAAATAATTAAGTGACAATAGTACAACAACTTATCCTTTTTCGTGTTTTAAAGTCAACCGACAAAAGATGAGATTTTCGTCCATTTTCCCGCCCCGCCCCTTCCGGCTGATGGTGCTCCTCCCGGCTATCGCCGCCCTCTCCGCGGCGGCCCAGGACCCCCACCTGTCGGCCGTGAGCAACTATGCCCTTAACAGACCCGGCGTCGTGATGATCCGTACCGAATATACGGCCAACGTCTACGTCAACAGCATGAAAATGAACATCACGGCTTTCAACGCCCTGCTTGATTCTATTCAACAGCTGGACCATGGCGGCGGCGTCATGCCTGAGCAAAAGCTGGATATCGTTCTCCGCGAAATGAGCAACCGCCCCGAACGCTTCTTCGAGACTACTTTTGACTATATCAAACAGCCCGAGCAGATCACCGCCAGCGGCAGCGGCTTCTTTATCACCAGCGACGGCTACGTAGCCACCAACTGCCACCTGATAGATCGTGATGACAATTTTATCCGCCGCCAATTCATCCTTGCCGCCTTCCGCCAGATCACCGAAGCCAGCATCGCCGCTCTCGAAAGCGCCTGGGCCACCCATTTTACCGAACAGCAGCGCAGCCTGCTTTATAATACCTATGCCTCCGTTTACTCGCGCCTTTTCTCAATGATCCTCTACGATGTACGACGGAATATCTACGTGGTCTATCGCAGCGCCAGCGCCGGCAATCATTCCGATACCGTCAAGAAACCGGCCGCAATCGTCGTCAAAGGACAACCGATGCCCGGTAAGGACATCGCCATACTTAAAGTCCAGGTGCCCGCTGCCATGCCGATGCTGACCCTCGCATCGCCCGACCTGCCGGAGGTAGGGGAGGAGCTGTATGTATATGGATACCCGGGCCCAGTAACGAATAACGATTTTGTTTCCGCCGAATCCGCTATCGAACCCACCCTTACCACCGGGATCATCAGCGCCATCAAAAAATCCGTCGGCGGCTGGCCACTTATCCAGATGGATGCCAATATCAACCACGGCAGCAGCGGCGGCCCCGTTTGCAATGATAAAGGAGAAGTGGTCGGCCTCACGACCTTTGGCAGCCTTGAGAACACCGGCGGTCTTGCTGCCGGACTTAACTTCGCCGTTCCCGTCAGTATCCTCGACGAGTTTATCGACAGTGCGGGGGTCCGGCCCGCACCCAGCCCCCTGACCGGCCTTTTCGCCCGCGCCCTTGGCTACTACGAAGAGCATCAATACCGGAGCGCCCTGCACGAATTTGAAAAGGTTAGCCGGCTAAACCCTCAATACCCTGGTATTAATACTTATATCGCGGATTGCACAAAAAAGATTGATGGGAAAGGGACGAATCTAAGTCCAGCAGAACGCCTGCTGCTATTATTTAGTTTTATTGGCATACTCATCGCTTTCATCGGCGGCTGGTGGGTCCGCTATCGCAAGACCCGGCGCTTATGAGACGTCTCTTTTATGGACGAGATAGTACCATCGTAGCAGCCGGAGATTCAGCACGACGTTGATTGCATCGGATAGCCCCAGGAAGAGGAACGCCACGCCTAGCAACAACACAAAAACCTTATTCAGAAGGAAGGTATACATTCCCCGGGTATCCTCCGGCATCTGGGAAATCGCCGCTTTCATCGAATCCATCATAGCCCCCGGATTGCCAAGGATCGAGAAGCCGAGGAAAATAAGCAGGAATCCGAAGAATAAGGCGATAAGGCCGACAAACCGTATCCCGACCGGTGTCTGATGGTTTAATGGCACACCAGTATACCGGATACTGCTATGCAGTCGTAATGCTGCAAAAGAGTTCAGCGGAATGGCGCTCAGAAGCACAAGGCTGACCACCAGAGGCATTTGTCCCACAACGACCGATCCCAGCAGCCCAAGGACAACGATCATCCCCCAAAATATAATATTGAACCAACTCAGTACCGTGGCGACCCTCAACGCAATTTTCATAGACTATCCCTCCCCAAATTCAATTGTATCGACAATTCCTTCAACTGCCGTTCATCGATGACCCCAGGCGCATCCAACATTACATCCCGGCCGCTATTGTTCTTCGGGAACGCCATGAAATCCCTGATGCTTTCGCTGCCACCCAGGATCGCGCATAGCCGGTCGAACCCAAACGCAATGCCCCCATGCGGTGGCGCTCCATACTCGAAAGCACCCAGCAGGAACCCAAACTTATGCTGTGCCTCCTCCGGGCTCATCCCCAGTGCGGCAAACATCTTCTCCTGCAATTCCCGCTGATAGATGCGGATTGACCCGCCCCCGATCTCATTCCCATTGAGCACCATGTCGTACGCATTAGCCTTGATATGGTTGTACGGATGCTCCAGGTATTTTTCGGCATTATCGATCACCGGGCTGTTGCCGATCATCACCTCGATATCAGATGGCTTAGGGGACGTGAACGGGTGGTGACGCGCAACCCAGCGATTCTCCTCCTCCGCATATTCAAACAACGGGAAATCCAGAACCCACAACAGCCTGAACTCATCTTCCCGCCGCAGCCCCAACCGCTTACCCATTTCGAGCCGAAGTTCGCTCATGGCCTTCCGTGTCCGTTCCTCGCGGCCCGCCAGCAAAAGGACCAGGTCTCCCGGCCCGGCGCCCGCAGCGCCGGCAATAGCCTTCAACCTGTCCTGGTCATAAAATTTATCAACGCTGCTCTTGATGCCATCCTCATTATTTCTAACATATACAAGTCCCTGCATTCCAATCTGGGGCCGCTTTACCCAGTCGGTAAGTTCGTCTATCTGTTTTCGCGTATAATCGCTGCAGCCCGGGACAGCGATGGCAAGGACCGTTTCCGCATTGTCGAAAACCCCGAATCCGGCCCCGTTTATCAGCTCACCAGTCGCGAGTCGCTTACGCCCTAACGTAAAGGCCGATTTGAAGTTCGCGATCTTCATCCCGAACCGGATATCCGGCTTATCATTCCCATATTGCCACATGGCCTGCTCCCAGGTCATCCGGTCCAACTTCTCCGGATAGTCGATGTTCTTTACCGATTTAAAAATATACTTAACCATGCCTTCGAACATGTTCAGGATATCTTCCTGCTCCACAAAGCTCATTTCGCAGTCGATCTGCGTAAACTCCGGCTGACGGTCAGCACGAAGGTCCTCGTCCCTGAAACACTTCACGATCTGGTAATAACGGTCGTATCCGCTCACCATCAGAAGTTGTTTGAAGGTCTGTGGCGACTGCGGGAGGGCATAGAACTGACCCGGATTCATCCGCGAAGGCACCACGAAATCCCTTGCCCCCTCCGGGGTGGACTTGATCAGGAAAGGAGTTTCGAGGTCCATGAACCGATGCTGATGCAGATACTCCCGGGCCGCGCGGTTCACTGCATATCGCAGCTCGAGGTTCTTCCGCAATGCCGGCCGCCGAAGATCAAGGTAGCGGTACTTCATCCGCAAGTCATCTCCGCCATCGGTATCATCCTGGATCGTGAATGGCGGCGTAGCCGACTTGTTCAGGATCGAATAACCTGTTAATTTTATTTCGATGTCTCCCGTCGGCAGCTGCGGATTCTTGCTTGCCCGCTCCGCTACCAGGCCTTGCGCCTGTATGACGAATTCCCTGCCCGGCGGATTGTCCGCCAGCTCTTTATTCAACTCTTCCCCGAACAACAGTTGCGTAATCCCATACCGGTCCCTGAGATCGATAAAGGTGATGCTGCCGAATTTTCTTACCGTTTGTACCCAGCCCGCAAGCGTCACGGACTGACCGATATGATCCTTTCTCAATTCACCGCAGGTGTGGGTTCGATACATGCCTGATTTTACTTTTGTGGTGGGCAAAGGTAGGCCAAAAACCCGTATTTTCACCCCGATGTCAAGCTCCGCATCCAGTATGTTGACGATCGGGACCGTGCTCCTGGTCTACTTTGTGATTCGCAGACGGCGGAGATGGTATCAGCGCGCCAGGATCGACCAGCTCCTTCAAACCCGGCAGGTAGAATATGACAACGTCCTCTCCCGCTATAATCCCTATTATAAAAGCCTTTCTTCCGAAGGCCGCGATCGTTTCCTAAAGCGCGTGCTGCAATTTGTCGGGAGTAAGCGGTTTGAATATGTCGACCTGGAGGCGCAGGAAGCCATGCCCCTCCTGATCAGCGCGGCCGCTGTCCAGCTAACCTATGGGCTCGATCATTACCTGCTCGACTATTTCGATACCATCCATATTATAAAAGACAGGTATACCTACGGCCCCAACCCGACCCCCTTCGAAGGCCATGTCAGTGAGGATGGTATCTACTTGTCCTGGACCCATTTTATGCGCGAATTTGCCGACTATTCCGACGGTCAGAACGTTGGCCTTCACGAAATGGCACATGCGCTCACTTATGTTAATTTTACCGCCCACGAAGGGCGCGACGCCAGCTTTCATGATGCTTTTGTTAATTTTTCTGCCGTCGCCCGGCCCATATTTCAGCGGATGCAAGCCGGTGAAACCAACCTGCTCAACCCCTATGCCGCCACCAACTATCAGGAGTTTTGGGCTGTATGCATCGAGACTTTTTTTGAACGCAGCAGCGATTTCAAAAATCAACTCCCCGAACTCTATGTCGCCCTTTGCACCCTGCTCAACCAGGATCCCCTCACTACCGACAAGTTTTTAACCATCCCTGCGGCATAAAGGATGCCACAACGCATTGATTATAAAATATTTATAAAAACAACCCAAAACCTCTTTTGATTTTCAGAATTTCTCATTATTTTGAGGCTTATCCGTACGATTCATTCCTCTTGATTAAACCCGCCACTAGGTTTTCCCCTCTAACTTCTGAAGACCATAGTTCCGTATCCAAGACCAATGTTAGACCCGATTGTAACGATCGATTCTCGAATCATTAAGGAAAAAAATGAACCTTATGGAAATCGTTGTTATTTGTTCATTGGTATTGGGTATTCTCCTGCTGAACCGCCCCGTTACGATGCTGGCTCAACGCCTTTACAACAGGCATCAGTTTAAGCGTTTTATTGCAAGAGAGACCTTCTATCACTCTGTTGTGTCCCGACACCTGGCCTACTACAACAGGCTGGGCCTTGAGGAGCAGCGGAAATTTTTGTTCCGTACCTGGCTGTTCCAGCATTCCAAGAACTTCCGGTATATCGAAGTCGAAGAGAGCGCCGAGATGCCCATCCTCGTGAGCGCCGTCGCGGTTCAGCTGACTTTCGGTCTCGAAAAATTCAAGCTTAATTACTTCGACGACATCTTCATCCTGCGGGATGACTACCATTATGGATTTTACTCCCGGCCCTTCATGGGGCATGTTGATCAGACCGGCATCTACCTTTCCTGGGACAACTTTATGAAAGGTATCTCGCACCTGACCCCGAATTGCAATGTCGGGCTCCACGAGATGGCCCATGCACTCGCGTATGTCAATTTCGTCACCCAGACCGAAGAAGACCGTCATTTCAAAAAGGAGTTCCCGAACTTCTCAAAAGTGGCCCGTCCCATTTTTACCGCCATGCAGCAGGCCGGCGCAAAGAACCTGCTCGGCGACTATGCCGCCACCAACTACCATGAATTTTGGGCCGTCGCCGTCGAGATCTTCTTCGAAAGCCCGGTCCAGTTCCGTCATGAGCTCCCCGAGCTTTACGAATCCATGGCCACCGTCCTTAACCAGGACCCGCTCAGCTTCGTCAGCGGCAACACGACCATTATCCGCCGCGAGCCGGTCGCCCACAAGACCACTGTTCGCACTGCCTTAGCCTCCCTCCTCTGAAAAAACCACCTGCCTTACCTTTCACGATCTGAATCCGATCCTTTCCCTTTCCTTCCATTTAGTCTCCTCCGTCTTTTCTTCCACCTTTTCATCCAATAGATTCTCAATAGCGTCATAGATACTGTTCAACTGGACATCATGTTCATCCAGCCGGTCGAGGATGACCCGCAGCTGTTGAGCAAGCCCTTCCCTCCTAACCACATATTGCTTGAGCGCAATGAAGGCCCTCACGATCGCAATGCTCATCTGCACCGCTTTCTCGCTTCGCAAAACACTCGCAAGCATCGACACGCCATGCTCGGTAAAGGCGTAGGGGGTAACACCCAGATTTCGCTTTTTTTGCGATGCGATCACAAATTGTGATCGCATGCTTTCCTCCGATCTTGTCACAATTTGCTGTGAATTCTCATTCGATTGACTATCAGTAACTTCAGAATTATCCGCTAAACTGGTCACAGAATGTGACCAGTTCCCTCCTCCTGATGCGATCACAATTTGTGATCGCATCCATTCCGCTTCCGTCAACCGAAACATGAAATCCTCTGGAAATCGCTCGATATTCCTCTTTACGGCCTGATTTAATATCCTGGTCTCCACTCCGTACAAATCCGCGAGATCAAAATCCAGCATCACCTTTTGCCCCCTGATCTCATAAATTTTCTGCCGAATAACTTGCAATTCCATAGTGAAAGATTTAGGGGGCAAAAATATCCTATCACCAATTATCCGTTCGGAAAAACTGCACAAACTGAAGTTTAACTGCATCGAAATCTAAAATTTCTTAGATGATGTCACAAATTGTGACCTCATCCCCCCAACACCCTCCTAAACCTCCCCACATCCGCCTCCGCCATCACTGCCTCCCCCTTCGCCAACAACCCCGCCAGCTGCCGTGCAAACCACGGTGCCAGTGAACACCCCTTCGTCCCCATCCCATTCAATATCCCCACCGCAGGGTACACCGGATGCAACCCCACAAACGGTCTCCGCTCCAATGTTGCCGGCCGCACCGATGCAATATGCTCCACCGTCCGGAACGGTATCCGCAACCAATCCTTTAATATCGCCTCCGTCCGCTCCCGAAAGGCCGCTGTCGGCCTCGGATCATCAAACGACCACTCATACGAAGACCCCACCCAATACAGACCCTCCTTCCAGGGCACCAGACTGATCCCCTTTTTGAAAATGCATCCCGTATTCTCCAGCCCTGAAGCCTCGATAATCAAAGCCTCCCCCTTATTTGGCGCAAACGGCAGCCGCGAAAAATATCCTTCCAGCGCGGCCGCCACCCCATCACAATAGATCACCCATCTGGCGGTAATATCCCGGTACCGCACAATTGAATCCCCCAATACCATTTCCGACGCATCAAAACATTCCTCCCGCAACACCCCCCGCGCCGCCAATTCCCCGCGGGCCCGCCCCAATAATCCTTTCATGTCCACCAAAAAGCAAGGCCCGATCACGCCGTACCCCAGCTCATAACGGAAAAACCCATCCCAACTATGTTCCTCTTCCCGGGACGGCATCGCCAGATATTCGGCCCCTTCATCATGCCGCTTCACAAACGCCAGCCGCATCTGCGCCGTCGGAAAGAAATCGACCATCCGCACCGGCCGCAGCAACGTCCCGTCGTAGGCCTCCCGAACAAACGGCAACAACTGATCGATCATCCAGGCCTTCACGAACCGCCGCCCAGTCACCGGGTTGATCAACCCCGCAGCTGCCCGCGAAGCGGAATAAGGCCGCTCCTCGTCGATGACAATATAAGTCAAGCCAACCCGGTCCAATTCGTTGCAAAGAAAAGTCCCGCAGATACCCTGCCCGACGATCAGGACGTCTACGCGGCTCATTGGCCGCCCTCCACATTTACCCGGATGCCTTCCGTATGAGAAGCAAACTCCGGCGCATACATACACTCTACGCTGGCGATACCATTGCTGAACTCACCCGTCTGCCCTACCGTCAGCGGATATTCGAATACATAGGTCCCGCGCCGCACGAAGGAAAAGAAGAACTCCGTGCTTACATCCTTTGTCGATTCATAATAACCCAGCCCGCCCTGCCATTGGTACCCGCTCAGCACGTTCACCGGCTCGAAGCAAGCCCCGCGCATATCTTTCAGATGCACATATTCCAGGTCCCGGTCCGTGCGGAGCACAAGTCTGACAACGACCCTGTCACCGACATGAACCGTCCCATTATCCGGGATCGTATCTAATACCGGACCCCGATCCGTATTGCGCTGCACAAAAAGCCGCTTCTCCACCCGCAACGGCGCCTTCCCGCCCTCCGGGGGCGTAATGCGATCCAGCTGATCGAAATACTGCCAATACACTGCCCCCCAGGCCGGCGAACCACCACCGTGCGCCGATGACATCGATACTTTAATGTTTCCCATCGACGGATTGATAAAGGGCGCATCGAAGATCTTTTTGTCATATCCCGTCCCCGCCTCGCCCGCCGAAGCCCCAGAGGAGGCGGGCCATTCTACCGTCTTCTCACCCAGCTGCACCGTGACAGATCTTCCCTGATCCAGCCAGTCGGATCCACCCATCAGCAACGCATACACTGCATCCGCCGTCGCCTTTGTGGTTGCCCAGTGATGCGTCTGCTTCTGTCGCAGCAGCCAGGTCTTCATCTGCCGGTCCGCCGCCGTATCGGCGCGAATCTCCCGGAAGGTCCCGATCAGGAGCGATTCAGTCTCGATGGGCGCCTCGTACCAATAATATCCTCCTTCCATTCCTTTCCAAAACATTCCCAGATCCTCATTTCGGATCGCCGTTTCCCGCAGCGAAGCCAGGATATTCCGCGCCGTCTGCACATCCCCGGTCCGGAATAACGCCAGCGCAACCATCCCCTGAGTATACTTACTCGCCTTTACCCACTCCCGCTGTGCCACCTTGCGATAAAAATTCACCGCGGGAAAGACAGGCCCGGGTATCCCGTAATCATTGAACATACTTCTCATGTACAGGTATTGTGCCGCAAATGGCTCGATCTGATGAATACCACCCTCGACCTTGAGATCACGCTCATAATCCTCCTTGATCTTTTGATCGGCAAACACGAGCGCAGTAGCTACCATATTTTTTACTTTCTGTAGCAGCCACGGCGACGACAGCGATTGCAGGCGCAGCAACCGGCCCAAACCTGTCAAGATATACTGCGTCACATAGCGATCATCAGGGCCACCCTTGAACCAGGGGAATCCCCCGTCTTGTGCCTGTAACTCGCTCAACCGATCGACCGTCGATGCCAGCTGACTGCTGACACGCACAAGGTCGAAGAGCAAGGCAATATTCTTTTTCTGCTGTGTCTCGGTTTTTCCTTCCAGCACCCAGGGCGTCTCTTCCAACAATACGGATTTCAACTCCTGGTTCTTCTCCAGGTTGCTCAGCAATGCCGACGTATCGACCGTCCGCCAGCGCTCGAAGACCTGCGCGATCCGCGGCGATCGGCTCACGATGTCGCTCGCTAGCGCATTGGCATAGAGGCGATCAAACGTCTGTTCCGCACACTCATACGGGTACTCCATCAGATACGGCAAGGCCTGCACCGCATACCAGGCAGGGTTGGCCGTGAACTCCACCGTCAGCGCGTGATGGTTCAGCGTCTCGCTGCTGCCGCTCGCCAGCAATTTCTCAAACTTAAAACTCCGCACCCCATCCCCCGGCATATTCAGCGGCAACGTCTCGGTCACCAGCATCCGGTTGCTCACCACCGGCAACACCGCCTCCTCGCCATCGCTATACACCCCAGCCTGCGCCACGACCCGGTAGGAGAGCGGCCGATTATACTGATAAGGGATATCGAGCGGGAACTCGACCACCGCACTCCCCCGCGCCGGCACGGTAAAATACTGATTGGGCTGCCGGTTGACAAACCACCCATCCGCCGGCTCCCCGGTCGTCGGATCCGTCAGGGCTAACCCCATCTGCCCCGTCATCTCCGAATCGGTCAGGTTGACCACCTTAACCGAAAGATTGATCTTGTCGCCTTCGCGAAGAAACCTCGGCATATTCGGCTGGACCATCAATTGCTTTTGCGTGATGATCGTCTTTTCCGAATAGCCAAAAGCCAGATCGCTGGTATGCGCCAGTGTCATCCATTTCCATTGCGTCAGCGACTCGGGCATGGTAAAGGAAAAACTAACGGCACCCAAACTATCCGTCCGCAGATCAGGAAAGAAGAACGCCGTCTCCTGGAAATTCGTGCGCACCTGCACCGGCGGCGGCGCCGAAGGCGCCGGGGGCTCCGCCACCCTCTCCGCTGCCTCTCCCACCCCGGCTTTCGCAAAATTATATTTTACCAAATTCCGCTCGATGATCGCATCATACCGCAACGACATAGCAGGTGCCACCCCCGGCGCGGCCAGCTTATAATGATTCCCCCTGAACGGCGCTATATCGCCATTCATATCCCATCCAAATCTACCGGGCAAACCCACCGAAATCAGCCGGTCATAAACTTTCAACGGCCGCACAAACCCAAGCTCCGTCCGCATCGGCGAATTGGACCTCTGCACCCCGAAATCATCGATATTCCTCCACAGATAATTGTACCCGATACCCGGATAAGGGTTCGGCGCCACCCACGAATGCGACTCGAACTGATCCAGCGACGCATCATACATCGCCGCCAACACCTGTGCTGCTACCCGATCGCCGCGCCATCCATTGATCTCCACCGCCCATTTTTCGGCGCTACCCGGCACGGTCTTATCCCGGAAACTGCTGTACCGGATATCCAATTTCTTATTGTCCCAGGGAACCTGCACCACCGCCCGATGCACATATACCCGATTGTCTTTGACAAACACATCCGCAACGGCAAATCCACCCCGCTCCGCTTCGGTGATCTTCCATTCAGTGTTCTTTCGCCCGCCACTCACCATAAAATGCTGAAAGGTTGGGACCTCAGGCTGTTCATCCTGGCGGCGCCATACCCCTGCCGCCTTATCCGGTTCCGCGATCTCGCGGATTACATGCACGTCACGGGCCGATGAGCCGGTTTGCACCCGAGCAACCCCACCTGGCTCCACGATAGTCGTCGTCCCGGCATCGCCACCCCATAGATATTCCGGATTGACCGGACCTCCCGTGCCATTATCATACAACTGCACATACCGGGTATCCTTCACCGGCTGACCAAACGAATCTGTCGCCGTCGCCTCTATCACCCACCAGCCAGGCTTCAGTTGCAGTGCCGGCGGATGCCCGCCTGTTGAATCCATCCCTTCCCAGGCCGCAGCCCCTCTGGCCCACTTCTCCTTATTCAATTCGTCCCGGTATGGGTCATGCGGAAACGAATCCAGGAAGGCCGCCTCGTTCATCACCGATCGGTCAGGGGCCGTCTCCCATAATCTATTACGGATCAGCCGAACCGGCGCAGCTAACGGATAAGCCGCCAGATGCACAGCCGCGGCCACCGGTTCCCCCGATAAATTCGTGACTTCCGCGTGGATAAACCGCAAGCTGTCCGCCGGGATCGCTTCATCCTGCCCGAACTGGATCCCCAGATTCAGGACCGAATAACCGGCAGCGATATCCGCACTGCCCGACCTTGTTTCGCCATTTATATCCGTTACGTCAGCCGAGATCTCATAGTCAAAGTGCGGATCGGCAGTGATCGGAATACTTCGGTCAGGCCGGGCGACAAACGCGATCCGGAATTCCCCATTGGCATCGGTCTTCAGCTCCCCATGCGCTATCTCCTGACCGCTTTGCGAACGTAACCGTCTCCACGCATAAAAAGAATATCCAGGATATCGGGCCCGCCTCGTGATCCGGTACTTCACTGTCGCACCGTCCAGATTATTTCCGGAATATGCCTTGGCGCTGCCATGTATCCGGATGCTATCGCCGACCCGATAGCTTCCTTTCAACCGGTCGAAACTGACATAGAAACGTGGGCGCTTATATTCCTCAACCGAAAAGCTTTGGGTAAACATTTGTCCGAAATTATCATTGATCCCGAACCGGCCATTCAGTCCGTGGTCCGGCAAGCGAAAAACGCCATGATAGGCCCCGAACTCATCCGTCACGACGTCCAGCGAATCGACTCTTTCGCTGTTCGCATTGGTCAGTACGACTTTGGCATGACGCCCCGCCAACGGTTTCATTTGCCGCGTATCATAATCCCTGGTGAACGTGATAGCCTTGAAATAGACGGCCTGGCCCGGGCGATAGATAGACCGGTCGAGAAAGAAATAGATCGTCGCATTCCCTTTCTCATAAACCGATTTGTCGGCGGTTAGATTGTTCCACCGCGATTGGAGAGGGTAAGGGATCGAGAGATCGGATAAAAATATGTCTTCCCCCGGCCGCTGCAGCTCGAGAAATCGCTGCCCATAGTTTTCGAACCGCGCCAATTGAAAATGACCCTGCTGATCAGTGTGCAAGGTTTCTCTCGACAGCACTTTCCACACACCTTTGACATTATTCCACACCTTTTCCCAGACCTGCGCCCGCGCGTCGCTTACCGGCTGGCCGGTCTCCCGGTTGACAAGAAAATAGTCCCGATCTTCCCGGACATATGCCATTGAGGACACAAACAATACCTGACCGGCCATGAAACCATTTCTACGATCCCAGCCCGGGTCGGTGCTACCCAGCAGAACATAGGTCCCCGGCGGCAGCGAACCGATCGGAATCTCTGCAGAATGCAAACGATAATCGGATGCAGCGGGCAGGTCTTGCGTAAACTGACGATACACGGGCGCCCGCAACCATTCCTGCCAATCGTCCCCGTTTTGCCGCATCGTCATATTTTTATACAAACTGTCTATTTTTTCCAGCCGGAAATACAACCGGTTGACATTTGCCCAGTTCACCAGGCAACGGAAAGGCTTCCCTGTCACGTTGAACTGTTCTACCTCAAATCCTATCGACGGCGCCACAATTTCGTCCAGCAGTTCGTGACAATTCATTCTTCCCTCACTGCTGTCAGGCTCATTCAACACCTGTTTGCAGATCGCCACTGCCCGCACATTTCCATCGAACCCTGCCGAATCGGGTCTCCCGCCGCTGGTCTTCGCGAAGTCGGAATAATATTTCGCTTCGAGATACCATGCCTTTGCCGCCGCCGGCTTGTCCCCCCAACGGTCCGTCAACTGTGTCAATCTCCGTAAATATTGTTCCTCCTTATCCTCAACTACTGAATAGTTTTTCGCAAAGTCCAGCCGGTCGATATCGACATCGATCAGCGCATCCTTCTGCTCGCCCGTTAGATGAAACCTAAGCAGCCGCTGATAAAGCAACAGCGCCTGGTAATGCGGCGAACTGCTGTCCGTCGTGGCAAACACATGCCCGGTAAAAACCGATGCATCGGCAAAAGCAGCCGGATCGTCCATCTCGAAGATCTGTTCAGGCTGATTGATATCGGTCTCCGAACTTTTGAAATAATCCAACGCTTCATGCGCCAGCAGGTCGAATAGGGTAGGCCGTAATAAAGGCGTATTCCCTTTGAGCAGGATCGGCGCCCAATCCTTCAGGAGCGAATGCTTCAACAGCTCCTCATCCCGCAGCGACGCCAGGAATAGTTCGCGGATATGCCGGTGGAAATCATCCACGGACCAGGTGGAGAAATCGGCATTCGACCGAACAACTGAAGCCGTGCGGTTATACAACTGCCACCGGTGCCCTTGCAGGTAGGTCCAGTACTGCCGGGCCAAAACGCTCTCCAGGATCGAACGCGAAGGCTGCGCTGCCTCCCCGGCCGATCTCTCCATCTCCCGGATCGCTGTGCTGTCATTGTCAGAAACCTTCTCCCCGATCGTGACCTTATAAATGAGGGCCTTGATTTCCTGCCCGCTATTGCGCTCCTGCCGCGCCGCGGCATAGATCCGGTTGACCTCCGCCAGCGCCGACGCCGGCCTTCCCGCCCGTTGCATCAACGAATCCACCACCGCCCACCGCCGGTCATAATCAGTCGGGCCGCCCGCTGCTCCGTGCTGTGCCCGAACGAAAAGCATCGCCTGACAAAGACAAATGATCCCAAACAACCTTCCTACCCGCATAAGAGAAATTTGAATTAAAATTAGTTTCTTATCCTCAATGAGATGACATAAAGAAGTGATTTTCACATTGGCTCCGCAGTTTAACACCACTATAACTCTGCCCCCTTAAACAGTTGCACCCAACAACCTTCCTATATACGAGCTCAATATTAAGCTCACAACAAATAAAGCTAGATTTATGAAAGCCAAGTTCACCATAATGCTCACCGTCGGCCTCCTCTTCGCCGCTGTTGCTACCCAGGCCCAGACACCCTTCGCCGACCACCGCGATATCCGCCATGACCGCGTAGATGTCCGTCGCGACCGCCGCGACCTTTACCAGGATCGCCGCGATGGCCGGTATTTCGAAGCGCAACATGATCGCCGCGACCTCCGGTTCGATCGCCGCGACCTCCGGCACGACCGCCGCGACCTTCGCTATGACCGCTACGACCGCCGGGGCTTCTAGGAAATAGAACATCACGCTCTACATACACAAAGGCCATCAATGAAAAGGCCGCCCCCATAAACCGGGACGGCCTTACTATTTTTCCAGCGCGCCGCGTTCTCAGCCGCACCGCGCGAGCGACTACTTCTTCAACACCTTCGCCATCGTCGACCCGATCTCCGCCGGCGTCTGCACCACCGTGATCCCGCATTCCGCCATGATCTTCATCTTCGCTGCAGCCGTATCATCCGCCCCGCCGATGATCGCACCCGCATGCCCCATCCGCCTTCCGGGAGGGGCCGTCTGACCGGCAATAAAACCAACCACGGGCTTGCGGTTGTTCTCCTTCACCCAGCGCGCTGCCTCCGCTTCCATACTGCCGCCAATTTCACCTATCATCACGATGCCCTCCGTCCCCGGATCATTCATCAACAATTCAACGGCTTCCTTCGTCGGCGTACCGATGATCGGATCACCACCGATCCCTACCGCCGTAGAGACCCCCAACCCAGCCTTTACAACCTGGTCGGCCGCTTCATAGGTCAAAGTACCCGACTTGGATACGATGCCGATCTTCCCCGGCTTAAAAACAAACCCCGGCATGATCCCCACCTTACATTCTCCCGGCGTGATCACCCCCGGACAATTCGGCCCGATCAACCGCGTGGCCCGGCCCTGCAAATACATTTTCGCCTTCACCATGTCCTGCACCGGAATGCCTTCCGTGATACATATCACCAACCCGACACCCGCCTCGGCCGCCTCCATGATCGCATCCGCCGCAAACGCAGGCGGTACAAAAATGATCGATACATTCGCCCCCGTCGCACGGACCGCATCTACCACCGTATTGAAGACCGGCCGCTCAAGATGTTTGGTTCCTCCTTTGCCCGGGGTCACACCCCCGACCACCTGCGTGCCATAATCGATCATTTGTGATGCATGGAAACTCCCCTCCGTTCCGGTAAAGCCTTGTACGATGATCCTTGACTGTGTGTTAACTAAGATTGGCATGAAAAGAAAATTTTATTTTAATAAGTCATCTATATTCCGGTTGCTATCTATTTTCCCCTTGACTTCCAGCATCCGCATATCCTTGGCATCCTTTAAAAATTCCGACGCAAAAATAAAGTCATTTAGCAATTTATTCTTACTAAAAATAATTTCCCTGTTGCTGCCCTCCCATTCCTTGATCCCCTGGTACATATACATGATATGATCCCCGATCTCCATCACGCTGTTCATGTCATGCGTATTCACCACCGTCGTAATATTGTACTCGTACGTGATCTCCTTGATGAGTTTGTCGATCAGCAGCGAAGTCTGCGGATCCAGCCCGGAATTGGGCTCGTCGCAAAACAAATACCTGGGGTTCAAAACAATCGCCCGCGCAATACCCACCCGCTTCTTCATCCCCCCCGAGATCTCCGCCGGAAATTTCTTGTGCGCATCCACCAGGTTCACCCGTTCCAGCACCTCATCCACCCGCTTCATCTTCTCCGCCACCGTATTCTTCGTGAACATATCCAGCGGGAACATGACGTTCTGTTCGACTGTCATGCTATCGAACAGCGCCGAACCCTGGAACAACATCCCGATGCTTTGCCTCAACTCCTTCCGGTCCGATTCATTCATCTCTGAAAAATTCTTCCCGTCATAACAGATCTCGCCGCTGTCCGGCTCGAACAACCCCACCAGGCATTTCATCAGGACTGTTTTACCACTCCCGCTGGTCCCGATAATGAGGTTACACTTCCCGGTTTCGAAGACAGAGCTCACATCATTAATGACTATTTTGTCCCCAAATCCCTTCTTGATATTTTTGATCACTATCATAATAAAAGCGCCGACAACAAATAATCCGAGAACAGTACCAATACGCAGCTCACCACCACCGACTTCGTGCTGGCCCGTCCGATCTCCAACGCGCCTCCCGAAACATTGTATCCATAATAGGCCGGGATGCTGGCAATAATAAACGCGAACGTATAGCTCTTCGCCATCGCGAAAAAGACGTTATACGGCTTAAACGACTGGTGTAGCCCTTTATCGAAAGCCGCCTCCGAAAGGATCCCCGTGAGCGTCCCCGCGAGCCGCCCGCCCCAGATCCCCAGCACCGCGGAAATGACCACCAGCATCGGGATCATCATGATCGCCGCCAGCACCTTGGGCATGATCAGGTACGATTTGGTATTGATACCCATGATCTCCAGTGCATCGATCTGCTCACTGACCCGCATATTGCCCAGTTCGCTGGCTATCTTACTGCCAACCACACCCGCCAGCACGATACAGACGAGGGTGGGGGAGAACTCCAGGATAACCGTATCCCGCACGATCTGCGCGATCGTCGACAAGGGGATAATAGGACTTACCAGCTGATACGCGGTCTGCAAGGTCGATACCGCACCCATGAAGATCGAGATGATCGCGACAATTCCCAGCGACCCGATCCCGATATCCGAACATTGATGCATGAATTCCTTCCAATACATTTTTCCATTCTCCGGCTTGGAGAACATCCCTTTCAAGGTTAGCAGGTAGAGACCGAATTCTGTAAAAAACTTCATTATTTTTATTTAGTCGGCAGCATCTCCATCCTCAACATCCTTGCGACGCTCCGTTCATCAGTAGTAATTCTATTTATCACCCACCCACAGGACGCTAAAGCGTCCTCCCCATTTTTTTCTGCTCATCTAGCTCGGCGCTACGCGCCTCACTAGCTTCGCGAAACGCCCTCCGGGCGTTTCATTTAGCCTTCCGTCTCCACCACGGCGCCTTCCGGGTCTCTTCATCGGAAGGCAAATTCTTGCATTTTATTTGTGCGTCCACAATAGCTACCAGCGCGACATTATAAATATTCCGGACCGTACTCCCCAATTGAAGCACATGCACCGGCTTCTTCAACCCCAGGAGGATCGGCCCTATCGCATCGGCGCCCCCTACCTCCTTGAGTAAGTTATACGCAATATTGCCCGCTGCCAGGTTGGGGAAGACAAGCGTATTGACCTCCTGGTCCACCAGCTCGCTGAAGGGATAGTTCTCCTTCATCAGCTCAGGGTTCAATGCCACGGCCGCCTGCATCTCCCCATCGACGATCAGCTCGGGGTTTTTGGATTTGACAATAGCCCGCGCCTCCGCAACCAGCCTCGCTTCCGGCGAGTCGCTCGTGCCGAAATTGGAATAGCTGAGCATGGCCACCCGGGGGATCAGGTTGAAATGCTGGACCGCCCGCGCCACCAGGAGGGTAATATCCGCCAACTCCTCTGCCGTGGGATTGAAATTGACCGTCGTATCCGCCAGGAACAAGGGCCCTTTTTTCGTGAGCATCAGGTACATCCCGGCAATCTTGCGGACCCCGTCTTCCGTGCCAATGGCTTGTAACGCCGGCCGGATCGTATCGGGATAGTTTTTGGTCAGCCCGGAGATCATCGCATCGGCCTCCCCCGTCTCGACCATCATACAACCGAAATAGTTCCGGTCCCGCATGATCTTATGGGCCTCATATTTGTTGAAACCCCTTCGCTGACGTTTTTGAAAAAACAGCTCGCCGAACCGTTTGCGCTGCTCCTCATATTCATCGTTATAAGGATTGATCACCGGCATCCCCTCCAGCTCGATCTGGTTGGCTGCGGCGATATGACGGATCTTGCGTTCGTCGCCCAGCAGCATCGGAAAAGCTACCCCTTCGTCATACAACAGCTGCGCTACCTTCAGAATTTTTACATTATCCGCCTCGGCAAAAACCAACCGCTTGGGATTCATCCGCGCCTTGGCGCTCAACACGCGCATGAGCTGGTTGTCGAGGCCCAGCCGCTTGTTGAGCTCGATGCCATATGACTCCCAGTTTTCGATATTCGCCTGCGCCACCCCGCTTTCCATCGCCGCCTTAGCCACCGCCGGCGCGATCGTCGAAAGCAGCCGGGGGTCCAACGGCTTGGGAATGATATAGGTGGGCCCAAACAACATGTTCTTCTCGTTATAGGCCATATTCACGATATCCGGTACCGGCGTCCTGGTCAGATCGGCCAGCGCTTTCACCGCTGCGAGCTTCATCGCCTCATTGATCTGCGTAGCCCGCACATCCAACGCTCCCCGGAAGATAAAAGGGAACCCCAGCACATTGTTGACCTGGTTCGGATAATCGCTGCGGCCCGTGGCCATGATAATATCCTCCCGCGCGGCCGTCGCCTGCTCATAGCTGATCTCGGGATCGGGATTGGCCATCGCAAAAACGATCGGGCGCCGCGCCATGCTCTTGACCATCGCGGGTGTCACGACATTGCCCACGCTTAAGCCGACAAAAACATCGGCGTCCTTCATGGCCTTTTCGAGGGTCCAGTCGCTCTTATTCACCGCATATTTCAACTTATCTTCATCTAAATCGGTCCGATCCGAAGACAACACTCCGTCCTTATCGAACATGATGAAATTTTCGGGCTTCGCGCCAAGGATCGTGTATAGTTTGACACAGGCCATTGCCGCCGCTCCGGCCCCGTTGATCACAAACCGTACCTTGTCGATCTTCTTTTTCTGGAGCTCGAGCGCGTTCAGCAGCGCAGCGCTGCTGATGATGGCCGTCCCATGCTGGTCGTCATGCATCACCGGGATCTTTAACTGCTGGCGCAACTCCCTTTCGATATAGAAGCATTCCGGCGCTTTGATGTCCTCTAGGTTGATACCCCCGAACGTCGGCTCCAATGCCCTGACGATCTGGACGAACTTTACAGGGTCCTTCTCATTGATCTCGATATCAAAGACATCGATATCCGCAAAGATCTTGAACAATACCCCCTTGCCCTCCATCACCGGCTTGCTCGCTTCCGGCCCCATATCCCCCAATCCCAATACCGCCGTCCCATTGCTGATCACGCCCACCAGGTTGCCCTTGGCCGTATATTTATAGACGTCTTCTGGATTTTTGTAAATTTCCTTAACGGGTTCGGCTACGCCGGGAGAATAGGCCAGGGACAGATCCCTTTGCGTCTTCGCCTCTTTAGTCGGCACGACCTCGATCTTCCCGGGACGTCCTTTTGAGTGATATTCAAGCGCCTGCTCTTTGCGGAGCTGTTTTTTTTGCATGTATCGTTATTAATTGGCCTTCGGCCGCACCGATGGGCCTAAAACGCTGCAAAATACGAAAATGATGACAAACGCCTTTTTTACACCACCTTGCCTGACAAGTGCTCCGTATCCGCAGCCTCCCCTCCACACCCCAAAAATTCTTTTTTACTGCAATTTCATTGCGGTGACCCGTATTAATTTGCCCTTCCCTTTCCCGCCAATGCAAAACCGGTTCACCGACGCGCCGCGTAAGCGTCCAAGCCTTAACCTATTTATATGTCCTCCAAAACCTTCTTTCCATTCACATTTGTATGGGTCGCCATCGCGGCAACCAGTCTTCCGGCTTGTGCCCCCTTATCCCCCACAGGCGTCAGCACCCATACCTGGCCGACTCACGGAAACCAATACTACAACTACTGGAACGCCAAATACCTCGGCAGTGACAGCGCCGGCCACCTGTCTTACCGCCTCATCGACTCTGCCACCTTCGCAGAAATTCGCAGCAACTTCAACGCCGGTCCCGACGACAGCAGCGCGATCCGTAGCCTGATCGACTCCAGCCGCGAAATCACCATCGACAGCGCCCGGATCCAGGC
>DASZJO010000214.1:0-2649 GCA_035948015.1 Puia sp. | reverse complement strand
GACCGCACTGGCTCTCCCGCCTGCGCCGGCGACGGCCAGCGCCAATTCTGGTCTTCTCGATGGCAAAACCTTCGACCTCCAACCGAACCCCAGGAAAATGCAGGCGATCACCTTTAACCTGACCGGCGATCATTACCAGTTGACCGTAAAAGGAGACACTGCCACCTACGAACTCAACTTCGGCGACGGCCGGTGGGCCAATGGGTTGACAACCCGGCCCGGCCCCATGCTGACCGGCCGAGCCATCCACCAGGAGGTCGGGCTCCCCGCCTTTCAGACCGCCGGCAGCTATCAGTGGACAGATGATCATACTTTGAAGCTAGTCCTCCGTTATATCGAAAGCCCGCATACCGAAACCCTGATCTGTCATGTGGACGGCAACAAGCTGACCATCGATGATCAGACCAGCTTCCTGTACGGGAAAGGGACCGTCACAATCCAGGGCGTGGCACAATAAAAAGCCCCCGGATCGCCGGGGGCTGAACTCTTTTCCTTATAGATTAGTGCCGGCCTTCCTCCCAATGCTTGTCACCTTCCGGCCGGTGCCTCCACTCTTCGTCCGCTTCATGCTGATCGTGCCAGTGCCATTTGTACTTGTCGTCGCGACTGTCGTGGATGAATTCCTGTCCATGCGGGTCCCCCCTGAATTGTTCGTACTGCGCCCGGTGTTCATTAAAATGCAGGTAGGGCTGCGGTTCGTTCATCACTATTTTCCGGCTATGATAAAGGTCGAAATCATAGTACCGGGGTGGCAGTTCATGCGAGAAGGCCCAATGCCCCCTGTTCAGGTAGATAAATTCATGCGAAGGGACATAGTAATATGCCTGGATGTCAGGAATATAATAATACTCCACATGGTCGTAGCCCGTCGGGCCCCAGGAGGGCTGATCGCCAATGTTGACGGAAAAGCTGATTTGCGCCTGCGTGGCGTTTGAAAAGGCAGCTGCTGCAAATAATGTCGCGGTAAACAATAGTTTTTTCATTCTTGAGAGTTTAAAGTTGCTAACTACCCGGCAAAGTCAATGCCAATTAATTCGGCAACGGATTAATCCCCATATTATACCACACGAAAGCGTATTTGTCCGCAAACTCACCCAGCAGCTTCTCCGTATCCATGCCGGTCCCATGCCCCGCATTGTGCTGGATCGCGATCAGGACAGGGTTATCGCCCGCATTATCCTGCTGTAAGGTAGCTGCGAATTTGAAGGAATGCGCCGGAACAACCCGGTCGTCATGATCCGCCGTCCATACTAACGTTGCCGGATAATGTACGCCTTTTTTCAGATTATGTAACGGGGAATATCCCAATAGATACTTGAACATAGCGGCGGAGTCCTCGGCTGTCCCGTAGTCCGAAGCCCAGCCGGCCCCAGCGGTAAAACGGTTATAACGCAGCATATCCATCACTCCGACCTCCGGCAAGGCCACCCGCATGAGTTCGGGCCGCTGCGTCATCGTGGCGCCGATCAGCAAGCCGCCATTCGATCCCCCACGGATTGCCAGGTAAGCGGGGGAGGTAAACTTATGCTCTTCGAGGTATTCGGCAGCAGCGATGAAATCATCAAAAACATTTTGCTTGTGCATCAACGTCCCCGCCATATGCCATTTCTCTCCGTATTCCCCTCCGCCACGCAGGTTAGGTTGTGCGTAAATCCCGCCATGTTCCAGCCACTCCATACCAAGAGAGCTGAAGAAGGGCGTGAGGCTGATATCAAATCCCCCATAACCGTAAAGGATCGTGGGATTATGCCCGTCCATCACCAAACCTTTTTTGTAGACGATATACATCGGCACCTTCGTACTGTCTCTGCTGGTATAAAAAACCTGCTCCGTCACGTAGTCATCGGGGTTGAAATTTACGGCAGGCCTCCAGAACTGATTCGTCTGCCCGCTCTGAAGATCAAGGTGGTAGACAGCAGACGGGTAAGTGAAGGATGTAAACGCGAAGTACAATTCCTTCTGGTCCTTTTGCACACTAAATCCGTCGGCCGTTCCGGCAGTAGGCAAACCGATCTCCCGGATCCTGTGTCCGTCATAATCGTATTGAAATACCCTGTTCTTGACATCATCCATATACTTGGCAAAAAGATAGCCGCCCGCCTTGGACACCTCCAATACGTCCTTGCTTTCCGGTATGACGTCCTTCCAATTCTCCGGAGCCGGATTTTCAGCGCTGACCTTCACCAGACGAAAATCGGGCGCATTCCGGTTTGTCAGAATATAGAGCCATCCATCCTTGCTGTCGAGAACACCTTCCGCAAATTTGTATCCCAAGACGATCGGCTTGATCGGCGCATCTTTTTTTGTCAGGTCCTTATAGTAGATCTCGTTACCGTACGTAGTCTCCGCAGCGACAATAATCAGGTAGCGCTGGTCTTCGGTGACTTCCGCCCCGACATAACGATGAGGCTGACGCTCCCCGCCAAACACAAATTGATCGCGGGGCTGCGGTTCGCCCATTTTATGATAGTAAACCGTGTGGTGGATCGTTTTGTAGACAAGCCGGTTCTCTCCCGTCGGGACATCGTATGTGCTGTAATAGAATCCTTCGTTACCCTTCCAGGATATGCCGCTAAACTTCACGTTGCGAAGCGTATCGCCGACGATCTGCGCGTTGAGGGCACTTTTGACCACCACGTCCCGCCAGTC
>DASZJO010000213.1:0-15711 GCA_035948015.1 Puia sp. | reverse complement strand
ATCTTGCTGCCGATGGCGAAGGTGTTGGGGGCCAGGCCATGGAGGAAGACGGCCAGATAGTGGTTGTGGTTCAGCTGCCGGGCATTGTTGCGGTAGACGAAGGCCGGGCCGTTCTCGTTATTGATGACCAGGTCCAGGTCGCCGTCGTTGTCCAGGTCGCCATAGGCGGCGCCATTGGAGAAGGAAGGGTGGGTGAAGCCCCAATCGGGGCCGATGTCCTGGAAATGCAGATCGCCCAGGTTGCGGAAGACCTTGTTCAGCAGCGGGGTCTGGGGGATGCGTTTGAGCAGCTCGTCGATGTTCTCTTTTTTTCCGCTAAGCGCCATTTTCTGGTACACGTTATCGGCGAAGAAGTTAAGGAAATCGAGATCCGTAACATCCCGGTTGACTCCGTTGCAGACAAAAATGTCATTATAGCCATCGTTGTCGGCGTCGAATAGCAGAGCTCCCCAGGACCAGTCGGTAGCCGAGACGCCTGCATAGTTGGCGATCTCGGTGAACTTGCCGTTGCCATTATTCAGTTGGAGACAGTTCTTTACGAACTGATAATAGAATCCCGACTTCAGCTTGCTGTTGAAGAGATTGATATTGTCGAAGGAGCCGGTGGTTTTTAACCTGTAATCGTCTCCGGGCAGCATGTCGGTGGTGAAAAGATCGGGATAGCCGTCGTTATTGATATCGGCCATATCGACACCCATAGAGGACATGCTGATATGGCCCATGCAGTTTTCGAGTTCGTCTTTGAAGGTCCCGTTGCCCTGGTTGATATAGAGATAGTCTCTTTCATAGGAATCATTGGAGACATAGATATCGGGCAAGCCGTCGCCATTGATGTCGGTGACCATAGCACCGAGCCCAAAGCTGATCAGGCTGCCGTGGATGCCGGCTTTTTGCGTCACTTCGGTGAAATGGCCGTTGTCGTTACGATATAGGTGGTCGCCGCCGCCTTTGAGCATTGGTTCGACGGGCCATGCCGAGTCGATGAGGTCGCGCCGGTTGGCGTTATTGAGCGTATTGACGGGGATAGGGCTGTTGTTGATCATGAAGCAATCGAGATCGCCGTCGCCGTCATAATCGAAAAAGGTAACCTGAGTTGTATAGGCGGAGATATCGAGACCATAATTTGCCGCGGATTCCGTAAACGTGCCATCGTGGTTATTGATGTAAAGCTTGTTCCTGCGGTGGCCGTCACTCATGTGACCGGAATTGCAGACGTAGATATCGAGCCAGCCGTCATTGTTGATATCGACGAAAACCGCGCCGGTACTCCACATGCTATCCTGCTGGAACCCCGCTTTGGCGGTGACGTCTTCGAACTGGAAATTACCTTTATTGAGATAGAGTTTATTGGCGCCCATGTTGGACGTAAAGAAGATGTCGGGGAGACCATCGTTATTGATATCGCCGATGGCGACCCCGCCGCCGTTATAGAAGTTCCGGAAAAGGAAGCTATTGTCGAGGCGTTGATCGACGACCTTGTTATCGAAGTCAATGCCGGTGTTTTCCATCAGTTGGAATAGAGGTTGGACCGGGGCGGTCTTGTCCTTGCAGGAGTTGAAAAAGAGGCAAAGGGAAAATAGGCCGGACAGTAAAAGGGAACCGAATCTTGACATGTTGCGAAAATAGCTAAAATAACAAAGGCCGTTCGTTAAAACGGCCTTTGATCGAATGCGTTGTTGATCTTAGTATCCCGGATTCTGCTTCAGGTTGGGATTGGCGACCAACTGAGTGGCAGGGATCGGGAACAACAGGAATTTAGGGTCATCCGTGGTTTTGAGGGCCCATGGTTGGAGGAACACTCCCATGCGGATGAGGTCTTGCCTTCTCCAGCTTTCCCACCAGAGTTCTTTTTGGCGTTCTTCCAGCATCGTGGTACCATCGTAAAGGTTCGCGGTATTTACGAGGCTGATGCTGGCCAATGGTGCTGCTCCGCGTGCGGTATGGACTTCGTTGACGATCGATAATGCATCGGCTGCTCCACCGGAAGCTCCACTCAGATCGGCTTCGGCCATCATGAGGCGCACATCGGCGTAGCGGAAAATCATCAGCTGGTTCGATGACGTGCTGGTATAGTGGGCATAGTCGGGATAATATTTGATACCGCGGATGCCGTCACCTTCGAGCGTAGCTACATTGGTTTCGACGTTGTTGACGGTGGGGGCGAAAACGAGGAGGTTTCCTTTTCTGTCATGGACTGCAGCGCCGGTTTCGTTGTATTGCTGGCCTTCGTCCAGACCAACGTTGAGGCCGGAGATCGGCGAAACGCCCGCTGTGTTGGGGGCGGGATAAGGAACGTTACCCCTGCGGGTATCGGTAGGGTCGAAAGCGTTGTAGACGTCGGCGATCGTACTGAAACCGTTCCAGCCTGCGCCGCCGTAAACGCCCGTGGCATCCCAGGAATTGTAGTGCAGGGCCATCATCCAGCGGGCGTCGATGCCGCCGCTGCCGGTACCGTTCGCGAGGGAGGCGGTTCCGTTATTGGGGTAAACGAAGATACCTTCCGTGGACTGCCCACCGGTGCCGGCTGCACCATAGCCGCCATTGTTGGGGCCGAAGTTGTCGAAATAGTTTGTAGTGTAGCTGTATAGACCGCTGTTCTTGATAGCCATACCTAGCGCGTAGACCTGGGTCATATCGCCAGGATCCTGGGCTGCGGGGTGTTGTCTGTTCAGAAAAGCCTGTTTGTTTAGCAGTACCTTCATCAGCAGGAAACGGGCAGCGTTGGGCGTTGCCTGGTAGTTCGCGTTGCTGGCTGAGAGCACCGAAATGATTCCGCTCAGGTCGTTGACCAGGGTATCGACAGCTTCGGCGGGCGTCATGACCGGAGCCGCATCGACCGAGTTGTACTTGGCAACGGTACGGTAAGGCACCTGGCCATACAGATCGAGGAAATAGAACTGGGCGAGCGACCGAAGGAATATGGCTTCACCGGCCTGCTCGGCGCTGGGGTTGAGGGCGAGCACCGTCGTAGCGTCGCTCTCGAGCGTACCCAGATTGTTGAACACCGTTGAGGACTGACCGTGGGTGGCGTCCCAGGCGTGGGTGTGCAGGGTGCGCCAGACGCCGTTGTCATCCCAGTCCCCTGCACGGGTCGGTACGAGACATTCGTCGGTGACGTTCTCTTCCAGGGAGAACAACTGGTCCTGGCCGAACATGACGTTTGTGGTGTTCATGTCGTTATAAGCCTGGATAAGGATACCACCGGCCGAGGCGTTCCCGCCAGAGGCGCCATAAGAAAATTGCTTTGGCAAGCTCTCGTTTAATTTGGTGCAACCGATCGAGGCGAGGAGGGTCATCGCCAGGAGCACATTAAATTTATTTAAACAATATTTCATAATAGTGGAGAATTAATAATTAGTGATTACAGGGTGAAGTTAAGACCTATTGCAATTGATCTCGACGTGGGATAGCCTATATAATCCATGCCCAGCGACGGAATACCATTATTGTTGTGGTCCTGGTTGACTTCCGCGTCGAAACCGGTGTATTTCGTGAATTCGTAGAGGTTGTAGACCGTTACGAACGCATGCGCGGACTTGACGATATCACCCAGTTTGCCGATGGTATAGGTAAGCGTGGTATTCCCGATCTTGAGGAAATTACCGCTCTGGAGGAAGCGGGTTGAAGCAGAAACGGGATTGGCCAGGCTTTCCTTTGTACCGATGAGGGTCTTCGAGATATTCTTGCCGTTGGCAATGTTACCCAGGTTGGTGACGCTGACCAGGGTATTGTTGAAGATCTGGTTCCCCATCTGCCCATGCGTATTGATGGCGAGACTCCAATTCTTGTAGGTGACATCTGTATTGATGCCCAAGATAATATGGGGGTTGGGATCGCCAGAATATTGGGATGCCTGGCTCTTCACGATAGCGATACCGTTCTGGTCGAATCCCTGGAATTGACGAAGGTAGAAGACATCGATGGGTTGCTTGTTGGCGAGGGCTTCTGCGAATGCCGACGAAACGCCCTGTCCGTCTACACCACCGGTCAAGAAAAGTGGAGAGCCGCCCAGTGCCGGATAGACGAACTGATTCTTCACATATTCCATATTGCCATTGAAGTTCCAGATCCAGTCTTTCGTTCTGACGATATTAATGCTCAGAGAGACCTCGAATCCTTTGTTGGTGATATAGCCTGGCAGGTTTTGCCAGCGAAGCGCACCCGGCGGGGCTGGAACGGCAAACGTACCGGGATACAGAGGATTGGTTGTCTTTTTTGAGAAGACGTCAATATAACCAGAAAGCCTGTTGTTTAGGAAACCGAAGTCGAGGCCTCCGTCATAGGAGGTCACGGTTTCCCATTTTAGGCTTGGCGAAATGAAGTTGATGGTAGTGAAAGGAGGGTTCTCGTTGCCATTTGGGGCAGGATTAAACCCACTAAAGAATGCCAACTGGGCGGCTGCACCCGGGATCAGACCATCTTGCCCGCCCGTCTGGCCGTAGCCGAGGCGGAGAGCCAGATTAGAGAAGATCGTATTGCTCTTCATGAAGTTTTCATTCAGCACATTCCAGCGAAAGCCGAAGGAGGGGAAATACGCATAACGATTGTTCACCCCAAATTTGCTGGAGCCGTCTGCACGGAACGTACCGGTCAGGTAATATTTTTCCTGGAAGCCCAATTCAACCCTGCCGAAATAAGATTGCAGGTATGTAGTGGGGGAGTAGCTAGAAAAAGCGGTCAGGTTAGCCTGGTTACCTGCGGCCATGTTGTCGTAATAGTGGAGGTTCGGGTAATAAGGGCCACCGGGAGAGTTCCAGTTGAATCCGAAGGTGGTTACTCCTTTATAATCCAGGCCTGTGGTGGACCAGTACTCATAACCGGCGAGGGCCTTCAGGTTGAAATCCTCGGTGATCTTTTTGTCAAAGGTGAGGGTGTGCGTGATCGTTTCGGAGAATAATGTGCCGGATGCCTCTGCAGCCGACCCCTTCCCGTCCGCGTTGCTGCCCGTAGCGGCGATGAGGCCCAGGAGCTCTGCGTCTCTCGTTGCTGATCCGTAGTTGAGGCCATAGAGGAAATTATACGTCAGGAAAGGAAAGATCTGAAACGAGAGACCTGCATTACCCAGAATCTGGGTAACATTGCTATAATCGTTCGAATACGCGGATAAGGCCAGGGGGTTGATCTGGCCGCTGGGGTTGGACTGCATGTATGATCCGTCCGAATTGACCAGGCGGAGCGTAGGGTTCCAGTTCATCGCGGCGCTGATCAGGTTGCCTGTGCTGCCTGCGCTTGTACTGATCGGTGCGGCCTGTAGCGTATAATGCGAGGCGATGACGTTGACATTGAGCCTGAGTCTTCTATTAATGGCGTAGTGTTCGCCGCTGAAATTAGCGTTGTATTGGGTCAGGGCGCTTTTCAGGATGATGCCCTGGTCGTCATTGGCTGCGAAGGAAGCGCGGTATTTACCATTCTCGTTGCCGCCGCTGAGCGCCGCGGAATACCTGACGCTGGGCGTTTTGCGGACGATCTGTTGAAAGGGATTGATGCTGAGACCCGAGTCGCTATGGAAACCGTAAACGCCCAGTTCAGATCTATATTGGGATGCGGAAAGGACGTCCGCCGCTTTCATCAGACCGGTCGGGAGGGTTACGGTTACCGCCGCGTCGACTGCGGATTTACCGGTACCTTTATTGGTTGTAATAAGGACAACGCCGTTTTCACCGCGGGAGCCATAGATCGCCGCAGAGGAGGCGTCTTTAAGGACATCGATCTGCAAAATATCGCCGGGGTTGAGGAATAAAAGAGGATTATTCGCGGGCAGAGTACCAACGCCGGCCGAAGGGTTGCCGGGGATCGGCGAAGTAGCGTCGAGGGGAACACCGTCCACGACATAGAGCGGATTGTTGCCGCTGACAATGGAATTGTTACCGCGGATCTTGGTAATGGTGGTACCGCCTGGCTGACCGCTGTTGTTGGCGATCTGGAGGCCGGCGACCTTACCGATCAGGAGTTCTTCGGGAGTTGTAACACCCTTGTTAAAGTCTTTCGCCCGCACCGTGGCGATAGAGCCGGTAACGTCTTTTCTGACTGTCGTTCCGTAGCCGATTACGACCACCTCATTGAGGCCGGTCGTGCTTGGCACAAGAGCGACGGAGATATTCGTTCCGTCGCCAATGTTTACCTCCTGCGGGGCAAAGCCCACCGAGGTTACCACCAAGGTAGTGGCATTGGAAGGAACGGTAAGGGTAAATCCCCCGTCAGGGTGCGTGGAAGTTCCCGACCTGGTGCCTTTTGCCGTGACGCTGGCACCAACGATGGGTGCTCCTTTGTCATCGGTAATTTTTCCAGTAACGGTTTTTGTTTGGGCGAATAAAGTGTGTGTGAAAAGTACACAAAGCAGTAGAGTCGTTGCCGCTTTAGCAAGCAATCGTTGAATGGTCATAAAGCAAAAGTTTAGCTATTTATTGAACTAAGGTAAATATTAAAATTGAATTAACAATTATTTTTACACGCTGTAATCCAAGCTTCTGTGTAAGATGGACAACGATATATTACGAAATGCTGCAACAAGATTCGCAATTTTTTAGCTAAACCGTATTAGCAAGAATCAGGCTTTTGAGGGTTTCCAGTGGGAAAATTTCACCCTCAAGGGGCAGAGGGAGGGAGGGGGATTGGTAGTCGGCGCGGGTCAGGGTGAAGGCCATTATTGGGCAGCCCGGGTAGTGGTTGCGGAGGGTGAGGATGAGGGCCCGCATGGTGGCGCCGGTGGTGAGGATGTCGTCAATGAGGAGGACGGGGGTGGTGGGGGGAAGCGGGGTTGGGGTGGGGTCGGGCGTGGTGGTGGTCGACTGCGGCGCAGGGGTGGGCTGAATGGGCGAGGTGGAGGGAGGCGGGGCGGTTCCGGGTTCGGGCGTGGCGACGCCGATTAGGGGGATTGCGGCGACTTGGTAGACGTTTTCTAGCTGGGCTCTTCGTTGCTGGCGGGTCAGGTGTTTGCCGGGGAGGGTGGGTCGGGTCTTGCTCAGGAGTTCGGGTAGGTAGCGGCAGTGCAGGCGGGCGGCGAGGGTGTGGCCGAGCAGGTCGAGGGCGCAGGGAAATTCGGGCCGGGCGGAAATTTCGTTATGCCGGAGGGCACGTATAATAATGGTGTCGGGGGAGAAGGAGAGGTTACCGAGCAGATCGGCGGAACAGGCGATCCAGGCGTCGAGATCCGGCTGGATGCGTTGTTTGAATTTGACCAGGCTGAGGGAAATCGCATCTTTTCCGGCGGTCAGCGGAAGATAAGGAGATAGGTAGTGGTGTGTAAAGGAATCGTCCCCGCATTTTATTTTGGATGTCAGCAGCCCCATGATCTTATTGACGTTGCCTAAATTTACAAAAGATCGGGTCTCCCGGAGAAGAAATCGGGAGTTTGGGGTGGAGGCGGGGAATCAGCGACGGTCGTTCTTTCGGGGATCGGCGTCGGCTTCGCGGGCGTGTTCGCGATGACGGCGGTCCTGCCAGACGAAGATCGCTGTCCAGGTCAATACACCGGGCACCAGCCACCAGGCTGAACGGAGGATCAGAAAAAAGAAGAAGATCCCCGAGAGAAATGCCAATATACACGCCTTGATCATCACCGAGTTTTTGGGTCTGAACAAATTTACGCATAATATAGCGTGATAATTTAATGTGATCAAAAAAATGGAAAATAGCGTACTGGAAAATTGGGAAAAGCGGTTTATCGCTTGTTATGAGGCACAGGGTCGGTTAGCGGACGGGTCGCACGATCTTGGGCATTTTCAGCGGGTATGGAGGGTTGCCCGGGAAATCAACCGGGAGGAGGGGGAGCCGGCGGATCCGGTGATCCTGTTGGCATCCGCCTACTTCCACGATCTCGTGGCACTTCCGAAGAATCATCCCGATCGCCGGGAAGCGTCGCGGCTCAGCGCCGAGCGGGCGGTAGAGTTGTTGAGGGGACGCTGGGAGGACTTCCCGGTCGGAAAGATAGAGGGCGTGCGGCATGCGATCCATGCGCATAGTTACTCCGCGGGGGTGGCGCCCGTGACGGCCGAGGCGAAGATCCTGCAGGATGCGGACCGGATGGAGGCGGTGGGGGCTATCGGCCTGGCGAGGGTTTGGTATAGCGCGGGGCAGATGGGTCAATCCCTGTTCGATGCGGCGGATCCTTTGGCGGAGCGGCGGGTGCCGGATGATCAACGGTTCGCATTGGATCATTTCCAGTTAAAGCTGCTCCGGTTACCTGCATTGATGAATACGGCGACAGGGAGAAGGATGGCGGAGATCCGGGCTGGGTATCTAAGGGAGTTCCTTGACAGGATTTGCCGGGAGATCCGGGGGGCATAGCCGTGCGGGGTCGTCTGCTCATAGCCTGATGGTGCGGCTCTCACCCCAGACCGGTGTGGCATCCGGTCGGGAGGGGTCAGGGTTCCATAGGCATTCCCTGGCGGTCAGGGTCCGGCTGGCGGGGTCGATGCTGATGAGTTGGAAGGAGAGGCGGCGTTCGTCTTTGGAGGACGTTTTACCTTTCATGGGGGAGTCGACGCGGAAGGCGGGGAGGCTCACGTCTCCGTCCGGGCCCGTGTATGCATAAAATTCATTCCAATTATTATGGCCGTGAAAATAGGCCTTGATATTAGGGTGGGCTTTTAGAAATTTTACAAATCCCAATTGTTCGATCCTGTCGTCTTTTGGCTTCCCGTCCTCGCCGAATGAGTTATGCAGATCTTTGGAGTATTCTTCCAGCAGGTTTTCAAAACGGTCCTGTGCGTTGATGCCGTGATCGCCGTTTGGATTGATAAAATGGGCGGGGTCGCCATCGGGCGGGTCGTGGGCCACGATCACGACGGGGGTATTGGGATCGATGTCAGCCAGTTGCTTTTCCATCCAGATCCGGTTTGCCGAATCGGGCCAGATGGTAATAAACATAAAAAAGATGCCGCCGATAGTGCGGGTAAAGCTGATCTTGTCCGCGGGAAAATGAAAGGTCGCATTTGTCTTCGCTACCGGGGGATGGAGCATCAGGTTATAGATCCCGGCCATGCTGGTAGCGTCGGTCGGGGGCGCCATTTTCCGGTAAAATCCTACTGCGTCGGAGACGTCATGGTTGCCGGGAACCAGGAGAAAGGGAGTAGGGCGATTCCCGCGGTCCTTCAACGTTATTCCCTGCAGGTAGTCGCGGGTGAATTGGTCCCAGGAGGCGGCGGCGCTTTGGATGGGTGTCTCCTCCCGGTTGGCAATGTCGCCGGCGATCATGATGTAGTCGATGGGCCCTACTTTCCCGCCGGCGTCCACGCCCTCGTCCCGGGGCAGGGTCAGTGCGGGCAGATGGTTGATCTTTGATACGAGGCGGGCGTTGACTTTGACGGAGGGGACATTGCTGTCGCCGTCGAATGCGGGGCGGGTGATCCCGAAATGGATGTCGGAGGTAAAGACGATCTGGATGACGGGATGGGTAGTGTCGGTGCAGGGGGCGGGGGCGGCGGCCAGGGTCAGGAAGGGGGTAAGAAGCAGACAAAAGATTGGTAAACGCGGTGATCTCATCTCCAAAAGTAATGGGAAAGCGGGTTCGGGGAGTTACCAGGTTATTAATTCATACTGAAGAATCTGAAGCGGTTCCGCATGGTGGATGGACAAATATGTAAGTTATTAAATAATAAAGTGTTGCGGCCGGAGTTTATCATAGGAGAAAAATAGGTACGGATATTGTCAACTCATGTGGCTTTTCCCACGTATCCTATTGAGAATGCTTAATTTTACGGATATCTGAAAAGGCATCACGACCAATGAAAAAAATTTACCCTGTCGTATTGCTGCTGGTCGCTCAATCTGCCTTCTCGCAGTCGCAGGTTTGTCCGTTGAACAGCAACTGGGTGCTGGGCAATTTGACGCATTGGTGGGCATACACGGGAAATAATGCCGGCGGCAATGGTCCCACCGCCATCAAATTGACATATGATTCCACGACAGGGCCGCCCTCCGGCACGTTTGGGGTTGCGACGATCCAGGAATACAATCTGCCGTCGGTGAACGGGATACAGGTCGTTTCGTCTTCGACGACCGATCCTGACGGCGGTTTCTCAACGGTTCCGAGGATCAACGGGTATCAATACAGCAATTCACTCAAATTGGGATCCACTTCCATTACACGTTCTACATCGGGAGGTATCGGGGGAGGTTATGTCCGAGGGGTCAAGTATCTCATCAATGTGCCGCCGGGGCCGACAACGGTTCCGTATACAATGACCTATGCCTATGCGATGGTCCTCGAGAACGGGACGCATAATTCCAATGATCAACCGCTATTCTCTGCTACGCTTACAGCGGGGGACAGCACCGTGAGTTGTGCGTCGCCCAGATATTTTCTGCCTACTTTCAACAATGCCGTCAATACGGATACCGGGGCCACGCTGGATTCAGCCCTGGCGAAGAGCGAGGGTTTTATCCATAGCTTCCTGGAATCGCCCAATTCCGATCCTAACGGAGGGCCGGGTGCACCGCATCTGTCGGATGTCTGGTATAAGGGGTGGACGGAAGTGACTTTTGATCTTTCTCCTTATCGCGGGACCCAGGTGACGCTGACGTTTGAAACGGACAATTGTGTTCCCGGCGGGCATTTCGCCTATTCCTATATCGCCTTGCGCAATACCTGCGGCGGCTTGCAGGTCAGCGGCGACTCCTCTGCCTGTATCGGTGCAACGCTCACCTATTCGGTTCCGGGGTTGGGTGGCGCCACTTATCAATGGTCGGTGCCCGGGGACTGGGCGATCCAGTCGGGTTCAGACAGCAGTGTTTTGAAAGTTACGATTGGCAATGATGCGGGCGCGGTGACTGTTCGTGAGCAGAACAGCTGCGCCGATCTCCGGGCGTCCATGAATGTGAAGGCGGTGCCGCCTACTATTGCGGGGGCGGTCAGCGGGGGTTTGGAGGTCTGCACCGGATTGAATTCGGTAACGCTAACGACGGCGGGTAACCGGGGTTCGGTGGTGGGCTGGGTGGCCACTTCGAACGGGGTCATCACCGGCTTGAATGATACGACTTCGACCTATACGGCCCGGAACCTGACGGCTACCACACTATACCAGGCGCTAATACAGAATGGGGAGTCCTGCGCCGTCGATACTACCTCCGGGTCAACGGTGCTGGTAGATCCGCTCAGCGTGGGTGGATCCCTAACTCCCCCTACCTTGCAGTTCTGCGAGGGACAAAACAAAGATGCGCTGCTTCAGCTGCAAGGAAATGTAGGCAACCCGGTGAACTGGCAGTCGTCTTCGGACGGAGGTGTCACCTGGACCGGGTTCGTTCCGCCGGATACTGCCACGGAATATAGTCTGGCAGGGTTGACGGGTAATACGGATTTCCGGGTGATCGTGCAGAGTGGGGTGTGCCCCGCGGACACCAGTTCGGTTGCTATGATTGGCTATGTGAACGTTCCATTCCCGCAGGCGAACATCGCTCCAGCGGATACGCTTGTCTGTTATAACACGCCTGCCAATCTAAAGGCGATCATCATTACAGGGACGAACTACGCCTGGAACAATACGGGTACTCTCACGGGCGAGGGCAATGACATAGTTACCGGCCTGCCGTATACGATCACTCCGGTCGCTACGCCGAAGAACACGACGAACTATGTGCTTAGCGTGGAGAATGCGGGTTGTCCGAACTTATTGCTGGACACCTTCCATGTGCGGGTGCTGCCGCCCATTATCGTGAATGCGGGAAACGATACGTCGGTGGTGGTGGGCGAGCCGCTGCAATTGAATGCCACTTCCAACGATACCACCACGCCGGGAGGCGACAGTTTTGTCTGGACCCCGATCATCGGCCTGAATAATCCCGATATTTACAACCCCATCGGCGTATACAGCGGCGAGACGGATTCCATCCGGTATTTCGTAACGGCGACGTCACAGTATGGCTGTACCGGGACGGGTGAGGTGTTGGTCAAGGTGTTCAAGACGGGCCCGGACATCTTCGTGCCGAATGCTTTTTCGCCGGGCGGTCCTGCGAATAGTCTGTTCCGGCCGATACCGGTCGGGATCAGCAGTCTGTCCTTCTTCCGCGTGTATAACCGGTGGGGGCAGCTCGTCTATGAAACGATCCGGATCGGGGATGGATGGGATGGCCGGATCGACGGACAGATACAGGAAAGCGGGACGTATGTTTGGATGGTGGAAGGGACGACCTACACCGGTAAGAGGGTCTACCATAAGGGGACGATGATTTTGATTCGCTAATTCGTATCTTGGGGCGAACCAACTGCTTCAACGTGCTACAATTCCTTTTTTATGCTTTGATGTCTGGCGGCGTTGCCGCAGCGGGGCCTGCGGGCGGTCGGACTGCCGGGCCGGTCATGGTGAAGGATACTGCCGGGATGCGCCGGGAGATAATGGATGTTTATAACCGCGAGCCGGGTGCGAGTTTTGCGGTGGCTTTTGAAGATCTGGCAACGGGGCAGCGGTTTTTCGTGAATGAACATACGCTGTATCATGCGGCCAGCACGATGAAGACGCCGGTATTGATCGAGACGTTCCGCCAGGTCGCGGCACATCGGTTATCCCTCACCGATTCCATATTGATCCATACGGATTTTGTCAGTATTGCCGACAGCAGCCGGTATCAGCTGGATTCGGCGACGGACAGTGAGACCGACCTATACAGGCAGGCAGGGAAGAGGCTGTCCCTTCGGGAGTTGCTGTTCCGGATGATCACGCAAAGCAGCAATCTCTCGACGAACCTCGTGATCGAGGCGGTAGGGGCTCAGCAGGTGATGGCGACCATGCGGCAGCTTGGGGCGATGGACATCCGCGTGCTGCGTGGAGTGGAGGATACCAAGGCGTTCGAGAAAGGCATGAACAATATGACAACAGCCTATGACCTTATGTTGATCTTCGACCGGATCGCCAGCGGTAAAGCGGTGGATCCCGCGTCCTGTGAGGCGATGATCAAGATCCTCAAGGCGCAGCATTTCAAGGAAGTGATTGCGGGCAAGTTACCGGATGGGGTCGAGGTGGCGAGCAAGAGCGGATGGATCACGGGCGTTTGTCACGACTCGGGGATCGTCTATTTACCCGATGGTCGCAAATACGTGTTGGTATTGTTGTCGAAGGGGGTGGCGGATTATGGCAAGGCGGTGGAGATGGAGGCAACGGTCTCGAGGATTGTTTACGATCATGTGGCGGGCAAGCCCGTGGCTTCGGACACCGTAGTTGGTGGAGCGCTCGAGCGGATCGGGCAGGGTGGGTGGGTAGATACGGCAAGGCTGGCGGCTGCGTATCCGGTGATCGACAAATTGTATCGTAACTATGCCTCGCGCAACCATTGGCCGGGGCTCGTGTATGGGATCGTAGCGGGTGGACGGCTGGTACATGTTGGCGGAGTGGGGTATAGTGATCTTGAAAAGAAGATCCCGGTCAGCTCCGCAACCGACTTTCGGATCGCTTCGATGACGAAGAGTTTTGTTTCGGTAGCGATCCTTCAGCTTCGGGATGCCGGGAAGCTTCGGTTGGATGATCCTGCCTTTGTATATATTCCTGAATTAAAGGATCAGCGGGGGCTGGCATCGGATGCACCTGTTGTTACTGTCCGCAATCTGCTAACCCATTCGGCAGGATTTCCGGAAGACAATCCCTGGGGGGACAGGCAGTTGGCTGATAGCGACTCAGAAATGCTCACGATGGTCAGGAAAGGGTTGTCATTCTCCAACAGCCCGGGCATCGGGTATGAATACAGCAACACGGGATTCGCGTTGTTGGGGTATATCGTAAAGCAGGTTTCAGGGCAGCCGTACGAGCAATATATCGACGAGCACATCCTCCGGCCGCTGGGGATGGGGCATACCTATTGGGAGTATACAAAAGTCCCGGCGGAGCTGTTGGCGCATGGCTATCGGATGCTCAACGGGCAGTGGGTGGAGCAGCCCATGCTTCATGATGGAGCGTATGGGGCGATGGGCGGGTTGATCACGACGCTGGAAGATTTTGCAAAATATGAGGAATTTATGTTGGATGCGTGGCCGTCGCGAAGCGGCGGGGATGAGGGGATATTGAAGCGAAGCAGCCGGAGGGAGATCCAGCAGCCCTGGACGTTCAACAACCTCAATCCGGGATTCAGTTATTATCCCGGCGGGCCCGCATGTCCGATGGTTTCGTCCTATGCCTACGGGATACGCTGGTTGCATGACTGCAAGGGGCGCACGCTGGTGGGCCATACCGGCGGGCTGCCGGGGTTTGGAAGCAATTGGAATACGCTACCCGATTATGGGGTGGGCGTGATCAGTTGTGCCAATCTGACCTATGCGAATGCGGGGGCGATCAATCTGGAAGTGTTGGACACGCTGGTTACGCTCGCGAAGCTCAAGCCCAGGGCGGTGTTGGTTTCGCGGATCCTCCAGCAGCGCAAGCGCGAACTGGCCGCCATGCTGCCGGAATGGCAGGGTGCGCGGGAGAGCGGGATCTTTGCGGATAATTTTTGGCTGGATTATTTTGTGGATTCGCTAAGGCGGGAGACGACCGCGATTTTTGAGCGGGCCGGGAAGATCGTCCGGGTTGGGGAGATGCAGGCGGATAATGGGTTAAGGGGTACTTTCCTTATCGAGGCGGAGAAGGCCAATATTGCCGTCCGGTTCACGCTCACGCCGGAAAGTCCGGCAAAGATCCAGGAGTTCAGGATATGGCTGGAGGAGAAGTAGGCGGTTGGCCGAGGAGCGGGAGGCACGGCAGAATGGGAAGCGAAGTAGGTTGCCGAGATGTTAATGAGGGTAACATATTACAATAAACTCAGCAGGGGGCCGTTTTTTGCTGAAAACCAAAAAACGAAGTATGAAAAAACTAATCCTCTCTCTCTCCGTTTTGTTGTTGGTATCTGCGGTGGGCTTTGCCCAAGGTCCTATGATCAGCGTTGACGTTATTATCGGGAACAGGCCACCGGCTCCCAATGAGCTCCAGCTGATGAGGGCCGAGGAAGCCAAGCACCCCAACATCGCTAAAGCTATGCATGACCTTGAAGATGGCATGAAGCATCTGCATGAGGCTCCGGATGACTTCGGTGGCCACAAGGGACAGGCTGAAGCCGACATGCACCAGGCTTACATTTCCCTTAGGAAGGCGCTGTATTTCCGCCTTTGGAAGGATACCCATTAAAATTTAATTTACGAACTTTGTAAGAGCCTCCGCAATTGCGGGGGCTTTCTTGATTTATGGGAAAAACCAGGATAGCGCCGACACCGAGCGGGTATTTGCATTTGGGGAATATCTTATCATTCGCGTTAACGGCGGCGTTGGCGCGGCGGGTGGGGGCATCGATCTTATTGCGGATCGACGATCTCGACAGGGAGCGGGTGGATAGGGAATATGTGGAGGATATTTTCGAAACGTTGAATTTTCTGGGGATACCGTGGGATGAGGGGCCGAGGGATGTGGATGAATTTGAGCGGGAATGGTCGCAAGGGCATCGGTTGGGGATGTATCGGGAGGCTCTGCGGCGGTTGAGGCAAGAGGGCAAGGTATTTGCCTGCGATTGCAGTCGGTCGAAGATAGTGAGGAAAAGGCAAGATGGGGTTTATCCGGGGACGTGCAGGAATAAGGAGTTGGCGTTGGATGCGGCGGGGTACAGTTGGAGGGTGAGGACGCCAGCCTTCGCGGGGGCTTCGGCGGACGAGTCGGCGGGCGAGGCGGGGGTGCCGGTGGATATGGAGGGGGGTTTGCCGGTGGAGATGACAGATTTCGTGGTGAGGAAGAGGGATGGGTATCCGGCGTATCAGTTGACATC
>DASZJO010000212.1:0-21385 GCA_035948015.1 Puia sp. | reverse complement strand
GAAATGGGTGCAGATCGCAGTGCAGGGCGGGGTCATGGCCAGCAATGCAGATAACGCGATCGTCCAGCACCAGAATGTGAGCGGAACTCCGGTACCGAACGGGACGGGTCTGATCCTGATCGGGAATGACCCTGATGCCTATCGGTTGAGCGAGACCTTTGTCAATTTCCTGAAGGGTACGGGTGATCCGAGGCTATCCTATTTGGGCACGGTCTGTACCAATCCGAATGACGCTACGGAGATGGGTGATACGACTTTTGCCGATCAACTGGGGCAACCGAATGGCTATGATGCGCCCGGCAGCGGTAGCGCCTATGATCTTGTCACGGCCGCTAACTTTCCACGGACGCCTAAGGTGACCACCCAGGATTCGCTCGTTCAATATCAAAACCGGTATTCTGTGGTCAACCGCTATAATTTTTCCAGCCTGACGGCTCCGACCTTTTTCCTGACTTACGGTGAGACGCAGCTGCTGCTGGCGGAAGCCGCAAACCGGGGTTGGGTAACGGGGACGAGCGATGCTGCCTATTATACCAATGGGGTTACAGGTTCGATGCTGATGTTGGCACAGGCGGGCGCCGGTCCTTCACAGGCGTCGATCACGGCCTATCTGGCTGCCAATCCATACAATCCCGCCAATGCGTTGAGCATGATCAACGACCAATACTGGGTAGCCAGCTTTATGGATGAGAACGAGTCGTTCGCCAACTGGCGCCGGAGCGGCTTCCCTGTACTGACACCGGTGAACTATCCGGGCAATGTCACCAACGGGACGATCCCCCGCCGGTTCACTTACCCGCAAGGTGAAGCAACAACCAACTCGACCAATTACAGTGCTGCGGTCAGTGACCTGAGCAACGGTGACAAAATGACGTCCCGCGTTTGGTGGGATACGCAATAGTCTCATGTGCCATTCAAAACAAGCAGTAGTAGTCCACATCTAATTCCTATGGTAACGGTCGGCCCTAACGGGCCGACCTTATTTTATCAGGAGGACGACGGCGTATTGGCCGATCGGTTTGTTTTGGAGGGTAGGGGGGATGGTGATGATCATGTTCTTGTTTTCTTCACGCCATTTCAGTTTTGTCCTGGTGCCCAGGAGGGTGACTCTGCTTTTAGCAGCGGGGGTGAAGTGGTCGATGCTGATCTCTGCGGGTAGAATAATGTCCGGGTTAGCGGGGTCGCTTAGGTAGAAGGCAAAAGTGGAGAGGCTGTCTTTGGATTGGGTCAGGCAGATGTTGGTGGACGCGTAGGGCCGGATGGGATGGGTGCCGTAGATCGCTTCGCCGTTGATGGCCATCCAGGCGCCGATCTCCTTCAGGCGCGCGTATGCCGTATCATCCCAGTCACCGTCGGGCGAGGGGCCGATGTTCAGCAAGAGGTTGCCGCCGCGGGAGACGATCTTCACCAGGAGTTGGATGAGTTCCGTTGTTGACTTGTAGTGATCGTGGGGGACATAGCTCCAGGAGTTACCCATGGTGATGCAGGATTCCCAGGGGTCGTCGACGGGATGCGTTGGCACGGTTTGTTCGGGGGTTCGGTAATTCTCGAATTCGCCGGGAACGCTGCGGTCGACGACGATGAGGCCGGGTTGGTGGCTGCGGGCCATTCGCGCGATCGCCGGCATGTCGACGTCCTGGTCATAGGGGATGCTTTTTTCCCAGTCGACAGCGGGGTCGACGGTGCTTAGCGGCCGGACCCAGCCGCCGTCAAGCCAGAGTACGTCCATTTTTCCATACCCGGTCATCAGCTCTTCGATCTGGTTGTAGGTATATTTTTTGTATGACGCCCAACGTTCGGGGTATTTTGCAGGGTCATAGTTGACGTTACGATCTTTTGGGGGGAAATAGGACCACCAGTAGTCAGGACAGTGCCAATCGGGTTTTGAGAAATAGGCGCCGGTCATGAAGCCGTCGGCGCGGAAGGCGTCGAAGATGGCTGCGGCGACGTTTGATTTCGGGTTGGTATTGAAGGGGCAGTTGGGTGAGGTTATTTTATAATCGGTTTGTTTGGTGTCGAACATGCAGAAGCCGTCGTGGTGTTTGGTAGTGAAGACGACGTATTTCATGCCCGCCGCTTTTGCGGCGCCGGCCCATTTTGCGGGGTCGAAATGAGTGGGGTTGAAGGTGCTTTGGAGATGGGTGTATGCTTGAAGGTAGTCGTTATAGTTGGCGGCGTGAGGGCCGCGGCGTTGGGTCCAGCCTTCGTCTTCGGGGCAGATGCTCCAGCTTTCCACGATCCCCCACTGGCTATACGTTCCCCAGTGCATCAGCAGCCCGAATTTATTGTCCTGCCATTTTTGCAAGTTTGCCCGAACGAGGGAATCGGCGGGTGGGATATAGGCCTGATAGGCGTTGACGCCCCAGAGGGCGTAGCGTTTATACTGCGCCGGGAGACGGACGGTGAAATCTTTCCAGCTGCGTTGGGATTTCGGGCTCCACAGCACTTCGGCGAGGGCGCTGAGCCGCGGGAAGAGCATGTATTCGACTTTTCGCGGGTTGCTCATGTATTCGGACCACACGTTGGCCTGGGCGCCGAGGACGTATTGTTGTTCGTCGGCGGCAAGTTCTTTTGGGATGGGTTCGTAAGAGTAGACCTTGTCGAGCGGCACCACGCGGCCGCCGATGGTCAGGGAGTCTTCGTTACTCACCTGGGGGTGGTCGAAGTAAACGTATTCGCCTGGAGTCATAATGACGTTGTGGTGTTGTTTCGCGGCTTCGATACCGCCTTTTTCCCCGCGCCAGCTCATGATGGTGGCGTTGGGGGCGATGCCGCCTTCGAGGATCTCGTCCCAGCCGATGATCTGTTTACCTTTCGAGTTGATGTATTTTTCGATCCGCTGGACGAAATAGGATTGCAGTTCCTCCTCGTTGTGGAGGCCGAGGTCTTTGATCCGTTTCTGGCATTTGGGGCAAGCTTTCCAGGAGTCCTTCGGGCATTCATCGCCGCCGATATGGATGTATTTCGCGGGGAAGAGGGCCATGACTTCGTCGAGTACGTCGTCGAGGAATTGGAAGACGCTGTCGTTGCCGGCGCAGAAGACGTCTTTGAAAACGCCGAAGCGGTGCTGAACCTGATAGGGACCGCCGGTGCAGCCGAGGTATGGGTAGGCGGTAAGGGCGGCGGAGGAGTGACCGGGTAATTCGATCTCGGGGATCACGGTGATATAGCGGTCGGCGGCGTATTTGACGATGTCTTTTATTTGTTCCTGGGTGTAGTAGCCGCAATATTGGGTGCTGTCGTCGCCGGTGCCGGGGTTATGGCCGATGATGGTGCCGCTGCGGCAGGAGCCGACTTCGGTGAGGAGCGGGTATTTTTTTATTTCGATGCGCCAGCCCTGGTCTTCGGTGAGGTGCCAGTGGAAGTAGTTCATTTTATGGAGGGCGATGAAATCGATATAGCGTTTGACGAATTCTACGGGAAAGAAGTGGCGGCCGCAGTCGAGGTGGAGGCCGCGGTAAGCGAAGCGGGGGTAGTCGTCGATGGTGACGGCGGGGATATTATAACCCGTGGTGTTCGGCCGGATCGCGTAGCCGGTTGAGGTGGCGGTGAAGGGGGATAAGGGGAGGAGTTGGATGAGGGTTTGCATGCCGTAGAAGATGCCGGGGCCGGTGGGTGCGGTGATTTGGATTTGGTTGAGGGTGACATCGAGGTGGTAACGGCCATCGGGATTTGTCGCGTCGGCTGCGCCGCCGCGGGTGAGGGCGATGTAGTTGGTGGCCGGTTTGGCAGCGGCTACGGTTAGATGGACGCCGTAGAGCTTTTTCAGATAGTCATTTAGGAATTGGACGCTGGGTTTGTCGGTGATGTCGGCGACGATCACGGTGCTGGCGTTGAGAGTGAACTGGCCCTGCTGCCATTGGGTGCTGACGGGTTCGGGGATGATGGATGCGGGTGGCTGGGCGATGGACCCATAGGCGGAGCATAGCAAGGCCAGTACGGGCAGAATTCGTAGGTGTTTCATATTGACGAATATAGTCGAATTCGGGGGCCGGTGAGCGACTCAGGAAAAAGTTATTGCATCACGGGCAGGGCGATGCCGGACGGATGCGCGGCGTCGTGCCAGATGCGGATGGTTGCTTTTTGAAAATCGGATTCATTGGCGGTCGGAATGTTCACGAAGGTTTGGGGATTCAGGTCGACGAGGGGGAACCAGCTGCTTTGGAGCTGGACCATGATGCGATGTCCTTTTTTGAAGCAATGGGCGATCTCGTTCATGTTAAAAGCGATCTCGGCGGGCTGGCCGGGTGTGAGGGCTTCTGGTTTCTCGTAGCTGTTGCGGAATTTGCATCGGAAGACTTCCGCTCTTACGAGGCGTTGGTAGCCGGGGTTGGCGGCGGTATCGGGGAATACGTCGATGAGCTTCACGATCAGGTCGGCGTCGGTGCCGGAGGAGGAGAGCCAGATATCCGGCCGGAGGCGGCCGGTGACCGTTAGATCCGCGCTGAGCGGGTCGGTTTGGTAGAAGAGGACATCGGATCGTTGGGAGGCGAAGCGTTGGTCGGTAACGATGTATTGGTTGTCGCGGCCGCCGTGGATGCCGTCGATATAAGGCACGGGGTTGGCCGGGTCGCTGACGTATTGGTCGTAGCTAACGTCCTTCCTGATGGTTACCGGAACCAGGGCATTGGTGGGTGGGGGAAGCGGCGACCCCAGCCGGTTGTTCTCCATTAGGAGGAGCTTGATGGGCGTAGCTTCCTTTGGGGGCCAGGTGTTGTAGGTCTTCCATTTGTTCGTGCCGGTCTCGAAGATCATGGCTTCGGGCAGGGCTCCGCTGTCTTTGCCCAGCAGATAGCGATCATAGAATTTGGTCTCGATGTCGTGAAAGTAGTCGTTGACGTTCTGGCCGAAGTCGAGGATGCCGAACCGGTTCCAGCCGCCGCCGGCCCAGCCGCCGTGGGTCCAGGGGCCCATAATGATATGGTTGTCGTTATTCGGTGTTTGTTGTTCTATCGCTTCGTAAGTCCGCAGGGAACCAAACATATCTTCGGCATCGAACCAGCCACCGACGAGCAGGGTAGCGGGGCGGATGTTTTTCAGATGGGGCCGGATATTGCGGGCTTCCCAGTAGCCGGCATAGGTGGAGCCGGCCATGTATTCGTTCCAGATCTTACCCTTGTTGTTAAAGTACTCGGGTTTGTTGGCATTTTTCAGGGGGCCGAGGTTGAGGAAGAATTTGTATGCGTCGTTGTAATTGGCACGGAACAGGTTGCCGCTGTAGTGCTTGACTGGTGTAGGCCGGGGGATGTCGAAGAAATTATCAAAGTCGAAATTGTCCAGAAGAAAGAAGGCGCCGTTGTGGTTGGCGTCGTCGCCGATGAATTCGTCGGTGACGGGCGCCTGGGGGGAGACGCATTTGATGGCGGGATGGGCATCCGGCAGTGAGGCAGAGGCATAGAATCCCGGGTAGGAGATGCCGTAGATGCCGACACGGCCGTTGTTGTTTTTTACGTTTTTGATGAGCCAATCCACCGTATCCCAGGTGTCGGAGCTTTCATCGGTCTGTTTGCCCGAAGCATCGGGTTTCTTGTTGGCATTATGCGGATCGTCGCGGGCCGGCGTCATCTCTTCAAATTGTCCTTCGCTCATATAGCGGCCGCGGACGTCCTGGTAGACGAAGATATAAAGCTCGTGCATCAGGGTCCGGTTGGGGCCGAGGGACCGTCGATAAAGGGTGTCGCCGTAGGGGCCCGAGCCGTATGGCGTTCTTTCCATGAGGAAAGGATGTGGCTGGGTCTTGTCTTTTGGGGTATAGATGACCGTGTACAACCGCATGCCGTCCCGCATGGGGATATAGACTTCCTGTTTATCGTAGTTATTCTTTACAAAATCGCCTTCGTTGGTGTTCCGCTGGCACTGCGCCAGCGCGGGCATCAGCAGGACGGGGAGGATAAGGCGGTGGAGGATGCGCATAAGGTTATTGTTTTAATACCGGAAGAATGATCTTCGATGGGTGGTCGGCGTCATGCCAGATGCGGATCGTTTCTTTGGTGAAATCGCTATCATCGGCGGTGTAGATGTCTACAAATTTCTGTGGGTTGCGGTCGACGAGAGGGAACCAGGTACTTTGGATCTGGATCATGAGCCGGTGGCCTTTTTTGAACGTGTGGGCGACATCGGGGATGGCCCATTTCACTTCCTCTATCTTGCCGGGTTTGAAAGGAACGGGTTTTTCAAAGCTTTCGCGGAAGCGGCCGCGCATGATCTCGCCGTGGACCAGCATTTGGTAGCCGCCCATCGGGTAGGCTGTGCCGTTATCATGACTGCGCACGGATGCCGGGCCTGGTTTCGTATAACTGAAATCGTCGGGGAAAACGTCGATCACTTTCACGACAAAGTCTGCGTCGGTGCTGCTCAGGCTCACGAGGAGATCGGCGGTAACCGGGCCTGCGAGCGTGAGGTCTTCGGACAGGACAGGGGTTTCGAAGGTCAGGACGTCGGGGCGGCGGGAGGCGAAGCGTTGGTCGTCATCCATGTATTCGCGGGTGCGGGAGAAGTGGACGTCTTCCGTATAGGGGACGGGGTGGGCGGGGTCGCTGATGTATTCGGAAGAGCTGTTTTTTGTCGTGGGAGTGTTCCAGGCCAGGCTACCGTCGGTTTGGAGGTAGATAGGTTGGTCCTTTGTGTCTGCGGGCGGCCATTGGTCGAACTGCTGCCATTCGTTTGCGCCGGTGAAGAAGACGGTCGCGTTGGGCGTTCCGGGATTGGCGCCTTTTCCCAGCAGATAGTAGTCGAAAAAGGGGATCTCGATATGGTTTTGATACCACGCGGAGGTGTTGGAGCCCCATTGGACGTTGCCGAGGTGGGTGCCGTCGTTGGATGCCCATTCGCCGTGGTACCAGGGGCCCATCACGATATGGCTGTTGGTGTTGGGGCTTTGTTCCTTCAGGGCCTTGTATACATGCCAGGCGCCGAAGCAATCTTCTGCGTCATAGAGGCCGCCAACGACGAGCATCGCAGGTTTGATATCGTAGAGGGCTACGCGGGCGTTGCGGGCCTGCCACCAGGCGTCACGGTTTGGATGCTGATAGAGCTCTTTCCAGAAGGCGATGGTATCGCCAGTGAGTTTCAAGATATTCTTCAACGCTCCCGTCTCGAGGTACCATTTATAATTATCGTGTGTATAGTAGTCAAAGCCGCTGGGTCCGATGGTGGTGGGTTGGGGGCGGGGCTTGCCGAAGGAAGAGTAGAAGTCCCAGCCATCCATGACGTAGAAAGCGCCGTTATGGTGGAAGTCGTCGCCCATGAACCAGTCCGTAACAGGGGCCTGCGGGCTGACGGCTTTCAGGGCCGGATGGGCGCTGGCGGCGGCCATAGTGGAGTAGAAGCCCGGGTAGGAGATGCCGAAGACGCCGACGCGGCCGTTATTCCCGGGGATATTTTTGACCAGCCAGTCGATCGCGTCGTAGGTATCGCTGGCTTCGTCGACGTCGTTATTGGTCTTCTTATCCTTATTGAACGGGCGAACGTCTGCGAAATTTCCTTCGCTCATCCAGCGGCCGCGGACGTCCTGGGTAACCATAATATAACCTTCTCTCACGTAGTAGCGAAGATAGCCTGCATAGAAGTTGCGCCACTTGTCTTTTCCGTAGGGCGCGCATGAGTAAGGGGTGCGGGTCATCAGGATCGGATGTTTCTGGGTGGAGTCTTTTGGCGCGTAGATGGTGGTCCAAAGCCGGACCCCGTCGCGCATGGGGATGTAGGTTTCCGTTTTAAAATAATTCTCGCGGATCCAGGCGCTGTCCTGGGCTGTACCCTGGCTAAATGCGAACTCAATGCTGATGGAAAAAAGGAGGAGGAAAACGAGCTTTCTCATGGTTATTCCGTTAATTTTAATTCGTTGAACAAAACTGGCCGGGGCCAGTTTGCACTTTGCGGACAATTTAGATCAAAGTCGGCTAATCGCGGCGGTTTTTTTTATGAATAAGGAAGAGCGGTTGATAGAGAGTTTTTACACGAGCTTCCAGGAGCGTAACTGGAGGGGGATGGTGCAGGTATATCATCCCGATATTTTCTTTTACGATCCGGTATTCGGGCCGTTGCGGGGGGTGGAAGTCACGGCGATGTGGGAGATGTTGTTGAGCGGAGCTAAGGAACTGGACTTGCAGTTTGGGGAAGTCGTGGCGGAGGATGGTTATGGTTCATGCCGCTGGACGGCTTCCTATGTGTATACGGGGACGGGGCGAAAGGTGGTGAACAGAGGGGTGGCCAGGTTTGCCTTTCAGGATGGAAAGATCGTCGAGCACCAGGATGAATGGAGTTTCCGGCGGTGGTGTGCACAGGCGTTTGGGTGGAAGGGAGCGTTATTCGGGTGGACATCTATGTTACAAGGGGCGGTACGGCGGCGGGCGAGGCGTAGTTTGGATAGATTTATGAAAAAGTAATATGATATGTTGAACAGACGATTTTTTTTGCGGGCTTCTTTATTGAGTTCATTTGGATTTTTAACGGGTAAACGCGGATTGGCGGGGGGTTCGGCTTCGAGCGTTGCGGGGAGCGGGGAGGGTTTGGCGGCGGGGCCGGCGCCAGGCGTTGCGGCGGGTCGGGTGGAGGCGGGTCGTGCGGCGATGTCGGGGCCGGTGGTGATTTCGACATGGGACACGGGTTTGGCGGCGAATAAGGGGGCCTGGGAGGTGCTGAGTAAGAACGGGTCGGCGCTGGATGCCGTTGAGGCGGGGGTGATGGTGACAGAATCGACGATCAACTGTTGTGTGGGGCTTGGGGCGAATCCGGACCGGGACGGGTTCGTGACTCTCGATGCTTCGATCATGGATCATCAGTGGAATTGCGGCAGTGTGGGCGCGCTGGAGCGGATCAAGCATCCCATCTCGGTGGCGCGGCGGGTGATGGAGAAGACGCCGCATGTGCTGCTGGTGGGGCAGGGGGCGCAACAATTTGCGATAGCGGAGGGGTTTCCGCTGGAGCCGCAGGTGTTGTCGGAGGATGCCAAGAAGACGTATGAGCAGTGGTTGAAGAAGTCGGAGTATAAGCCGGTGATCAATATTGAGAATACGAAGCCGTCGGCGGGTGGCGGGCCTTCCGGGGCGGGTGGCGGGCCGTCGGGGGGTGGCGGGCCTTCGGCGCCGGCGAGGTTGCCCGATGGCGAGTGGAATCACGATACTATCGGCATGGTAGCGATGGATGCGACGGGTAATTTGAGCGGGAGTGTGACGACGAGCGGGATGGGGTTCAAGATGCGTGGGCGGCTGGGGGACTCGCCGGTCATCGGGGCGGGGTTGTTTGTCGACAATGAAGTAGGTGCGGCTACGTCTACTGGGCAGGGTGAGGATGTGATCCGGATGTGCGGCAGTCATACCGTGGTGGAGTACATGCGGCAGGGGTTGTCGCCGGAGGAAGCGTGTAAGGCCGCTGTGGAAAAAGTTGCGCGGATCAAGAAGGAAAAGGCGAAGGAGATCCAGGTGGCTTTTATCGCGGTCAACAAGAAAGGCGAGACAGGGGGATATGCGCTGCAGAAAGGGTTTTCATATGCGCTTAAAAGCAATTCCGAGGAGCGGATGGTTGTTGTAAAAAGTCATTTTTAACATGTTGCTGGAAATATGCGCATTCAATCTGCCTTCGGCGCTGGCGGCGCAGCGGGCGGGTGCTGACCGGATAGAGTTTTGTTCTGGTCCCGAAGAAGGGGGAGTGACGCCTTCGGCGGGATTGATCCGGGCGGCGCGGGAACTATTGCGGATACCGCTTTATCCGATCATTCGACCGCGGGAAGGTGACTTTTTGTATTCGGAGGAGGAGTTTACGGTCATGTTGCGGGATGTGGAGCTTTGTCGCGGGTTTGGTTGTGATGGTGTAGTAATCGGGATGTTGCTTGCTGATGGCCGGGTGGACCAGGTACGGTGTGGGCGGTTGGTGGAGGCGGCTTATCCGATGGGGGTGACGTTTCATCGGGCGTTTGATCGCGCGGCCGATCCGTTCGAGGCGATAGAGACGATAATCCGGATCGGGTGTGAGCGGATATTGACTTCGGGGCAGCGGCCGGTGGCGATGGAGGGGGCGGAGCTTTTGCATGAATTGGTTAGGGGGGCGGATGAGCGGATCGTCATTATGCCGGGGTCGGGGGTGCGGGCTTCGAATATTGCGGAGTTGGCGGCGAAGACGGGGGCGGTGGAGTTTCATACTTCGGCGAGGGTGGGGCTGGCCAGTGCGATGGAGTTTGTGAATGGAGGTATAAAGGAGGACTTGTCGATGGTGATGGCCAGCGAGGAGGAGATCCGGAGGATTAAAGAAATTATTTCAGCTTTGTAATCTTCAGCATGTTGGTCGGCAGGTGCTCGTCGATGGGGAGGCTGCCGGTATTGACGACGACGTCGCCGCTTTTGATAAAGGCTCTTTCCTGCAAGATGGCGTGCTGGTCGTGGATGATGTCGTCCATGCTTTCTTCTTCGGCGTAGTGGAATGCGCGAACGCCCCAGCTGAGGCTGAGCTGGTTAATAAGGCTTTTTTCCTTCGAGAAGATATACAACGGGCATTTGGGCCGGTAGCTGGACAGGATGAAGGCGGTGTAGCCCGACTGGGTCATGCCGATGAGGGCGTCGGCGTTGGCGTCTTTTGCCAGCTTGCAGGCGTTGTAGGAGATGGCGTCGCTGAGGAAGGAGGGCGAGTGGGGTTGGGGCGCCAGGTCTTCTTCGCGGTTATAGTGATATTCGGTCCGCTCTACTTCGAGGATGATCTTCCGCATGGTCTCAACGACGAGGGCCGGATGCAGGCCGGTGGCGGTCTCAGCACTCAGCATGACGGCGTCCGCCCCTTCGAGGACGGCGTTGGCTACGTCGGTTATCTCGCTCCGGTTAGGCTTCACGCGGTCGATCATGCTTTCCATCATCTGGGTCGCGACGATGACGGGTTTGGCGCGGTGGATACATTTGCGGATGATCTCGCGCTGGGCCATGGGTATTTTTTCAACAGGTAATTCCACGCCGAGGTCGCCACGGGCGACCATGACAGCGTCGGATTGGTTGACGATGTTCCGCAGGTCTTCCATTGCGGAAGGCATTTCTATTTTGGCGATCACCTTTGACTGGCTCTTTTTCTCGGCCAGGCGTCGCTTGAGGTCGATGATATCTTCTACTTGACGGACAAAGGACAGGGCAACCCAGTCGAGCTTCTGTTCGATGATGAAATCCAGGTCGATGATATCTTTTTCCGTCATGGCGGGAAGCGAGATCTTGGTATCGGGCAGGTTCACGCCTTTCTTTGGGAGGAGTACGCCGCCGTAAGTGACGGCGACTTTTACATCGCCGTTGGGGTCTACGCTGACGACGACGACTTCGAGCTTTCCGTCATCGATGAGGATCTTATTGCCGGGTACGACGTCGTGGTGGAGGTTGGGATAGGAGACATATATCTTCTCTTTTGTGCCGACCACTTTTTCGCGGGAGGTGAAGGTGAGGATATCGCCAGGAGCAATGGTTAGGCTGCCGTCTTTGATGTCGCCGACGCGGAGTTTTGGACCCTGGAGGTCGCCGAGGATGGAGATATTGTAGGGTTCGGTGAGGTTGATATTCCGGATATGTTCGATAACCCTGGTTTTATCTTCGTGGGTGCCGTGGGAGAAGTTGAGGCGGAAGACGTTCACGCCGGCTCTTACGAGTTCCAGTAGCTTGTCATAGGTGTCGCAGGCAGGGCCGACGGTGGCGACGATCTTCGTCTTGTGGAAAGTATGCTGAAGGCCGGCTTGCTTGTCCATATCGGTGTACAGATACTTCGATAAATTCTTACTCATTTCCAGCTGGATTTTAGGATGCTAATATTTTTACGATTTTTAGCCAGTCTTCGCCAATCTTCTGTTTGGCTTTCACGGCTTTTTCGAGCGGGGTATAATGCATGCGGTTGTTCACGATGCCCACCATGATATTATGCCGGCCTTCGAGCAGGCATTCGACTGCGGAGTAACCCATCCGGCTCGCGATGAGGCGGTCCATGCAGGAAGGGGCGCCGCCGCGCTGGATATGACCCAGTACGCAAACGCGGGTGTCAACGGTGGGGACGCGTTCCTTTACCACTTTGGCGATGTCATCGGCGCCGCCGAAATTGTCCCCTTCGGCAACGACGATCAGGTTTACCAGCTTTTTGCGCCGCTCCTTTTCGAGGAGAGAAGAAATGAGCTCTTCGATATCGGTCTTTCGCTCGGGTATGAGAATATTCTCGGCGCCGGTGGCGATTCCGCTATGGAGGGCGATATAACCGGCGTCCCTTCCCATGACTTCGATGATAAAGAGGCGGTCGTGGGCGTCGGCGGTATCGCGGATCTTGTCGATGGCTTCCACGGCAGTATTGACGGCCGTATCGAAGCCGATGGTGAAGTCGGTTCCGGCGATGTCCTTATCGATTGTACCGGGCAGGCCGATGCAGGGCATATCGAATTCCGTGCTCAGCTTATGAGCGCCGCGGAAGGAACCGTCGCCGCCGATGATGACTACGCCGTTGATGCCGAGTTTTTTCAGGTTGGAGTAAGCCTTTTTGCGGCCTTCGTGTTCGAAGAATTCCTTACAGCGGGCGGTCTTCAGGATGGTCCCGCCGCGTTGGATGATATTGGCAACGCTTCTGGAGTGCATGGGGATGATATCGTTCTCGATCATTCCGCTATAACCGCGCATGATCCCAAATACCTCCATTCCATAATATATACCGGTACGAACAACGGCACGGATGGCTGCATTCATTCCCGGGGCATCGCCGCCGGACGTGAGTACGCCAATTTTAGTGACTTTGTTTTCCATTTGATTGTCGAAAAGTTTCTATCTTAATCCTATGTTCAAGGTTTCCTACCACATCCGATTTTCAAAAATCTCTTTTTCAGTGCGATCGGGCACCGATTTAACAAATCGAAGGCCCAAAAGTAACGGATTTGCATTGAATCACAAACTACAAAGCGGCAGCGGAGATGGAATTTGGCCGAGTTAAAAAAATCGATAATATTATTTTCTCTTTACCGCCCGATCCGGTGATGACACAGCGGGTGTTGCAATCGATCCGGGATCGGGATGCGGGGCTATCCGGGCGTGATGCGTCGCTCGGGGATCGGAATGCGGCGCTTCGGGTTTATGTCGGCGGGACCGGCTGGGGGCAGGTTGGGTGGCTCGGTAAGGTATATCCGCGGGGGACGAAGCCGAAGGATTTTCTGAGCCACTATGTCCGGCAGTTCAACAGTATCGAGCTGAATGCGCTTTGGTATAACCTGCAGCCGAAGCCGGTTATTGAGCGATGGGCGGCGCTGGCGGGAGCGGCATTCCGTTTCTGCCCGAAGTTTTCCAATACGATCAGCCACGAGCGTTTGCTGCAAGGGGTGGACGGACCAACGGCGCTCTTTGTCGATCATATGCGATCGTTCGGGGTGACGCTGGGTCCGGCTTTTCTGCAATTACCGGAGAGCTTTGGACCTGCGCGGGCTGCGGTCCTGCATGAGTATTTGCGCGGATTGCCGCGGGATTTCCTGACCTGCGTGGAGTTGCGGCATAAGGGGTGGTTTGGAACGGCGGCGGTGCGGGAGACCTGGGAGCTGCTATTCGAGCTGGGCGTTGGCGCGGTCATTACGGATACGCCGGGGAGGCGGGATGTGCTGCATATGCGGCTGACGGCACCGGTGGCGTTTATCCGGTTTGTAGGCAACAATTATCATCCGATGGATCTCCGGCGGATCGAAGAATGGGGGGAGCGGTTGGCCGATTGGGTTGGGAAAGGATTGCGGGAAGTGTATTTTTTTGTCCATGATACCGGGGAGTTGTTCTCGCCGGAGTTGTGTGGGTATGCGGTGGAGGTGTTTAACAGGAGGTTTGAGGCGGGGTTGAAGGCGCCGCAATTGATTGTGGAGGAGCCGCCGGCGGGGGGGTTGAGGTTGTTTTAGGGATGGGATCAGCGCGGGTCGAGGTGGATCTCGGCCATCATACAGCGGGCACTGCCGCCGCCGTTGGTCTCGATGTGATGGAGGGGGGAGTGGAGGATGCGGTTAAAGGCGGTGAGTTGTTGAACTTGGTTGCGAGTGAGGGAGTGGAAGGCCTGGGAGGACATGACGAGGAGGCGTTCGCCGGCGCGGTTGTGGAGCTGGAGCATATTACCGGCGAAGCGGTTCATCTGGGGAAGGGTGATGGGGAGGAGGAGTTTGCCGGTGGAACTGACCGTGGAAATGAAATGGTCGCGTTCGTTCGGGTTAGGTAGAGTGTCGAGACAGGCAACGACGTAGCGGTCGGCGACGCACATCATAACGTTGGTATGATAAATGGGCTGGCCGATGCCGTCGACGGCGGTGAAGATCTCAGGGGTGTAGCCGGTTTTGGTGCAAAAGTCAAGGAGGACGGTCTTGTCGGTCCTGGGTGAGAGACAGGCGTAGGCGATCTTATAGTCGCGATCGAGCACCATGCTCCCGGTACCTTCGAGATAGAGTTGCTCCTCTTCATATTTGCTCAAGTCGAGGGTCTGGTTGATATGGAACCGGCGGCTCAGGTGTTGCAGGACGGCGGGCTTCCGTTCGAGGCGGCGATTCGCCGCGAACATGGGGTAGAGGCAGATGAGGCCCTGGTCGTGGAAGGATATCCAGTTATTAGGAAAGATCGAGTCGGGGGTGAAAGGTTCTTGCGTATCGTCGATGACGGTCACGTCGACATCGTTGTCGCGAAGGAGTTGTACGAGCTGATCGAACTCTTTGAGCGCCTGCGTTTGGGGGTCCGAGGTAGCTTTCGACTGGAATGCATTATTGACGGCGGTTTCTGCGTTGAAGCTGAAATTCACTGGTCGGATCATCAGGAGGTGGGAGGTGGTTTGCATAGAGGAATGTTTAGATCGTGTCGCGGTGAAGGGGCATGCTCATGCAGTGGAACCCGCCGCGGGCGCGGGATAGCTCTGCGGAGGGCATGAGGATCAGGGTATTTTCGAGGTGGTCGGGATCGACCTCCCCTTTTTCCATTTTGCCGATAAGGTCTTCGGCATGGACGATGGTAAAGCCGCCGGCCCTGAATGCTTCCACCGTTTTGTCGTTCCTGTCGTACCCCAGCACGACCCCTTCTTTCAACGCAAGCAGGTTGCAGGAGTCCGTCCATTGTTCGCGGGCGTCGAAGGGGAATTCATTGTTCCCGGAGTAGATGAATTTTACTTTTTCGGTGCATTCGAGGTCGTTCCTGCTGATGTCGGTCAGCAGGTCTTCGAGATTATCGAAGTATTCGGGGTTGGCAGGGTCTTTTTTCCGGAACTGGATGATCTTGAGCTTATCTTCTTTTTTTGTATTGTCAAGGATGCGTTGAATGTCGTCATCGTCATCCCGGCGGATCGACTTGGTGGAAAAAGTCCCGAGGAGTATCCAGACGTTTCGTTTGATCTGCGTGAAGATGGTGTCGATGTGCATATAGTCCCGCTTCCTGGGGATGCGGATGATAGTAATTTTCTTGACCAGGTTCCTTTCGAACAGCAATTTTATAGCCTGCTGTGCGGCTTCCAGGGAAGTCCGTTCGCTCACCCCAATCAGCAGGTGGTCTTTGCTGATCACCATGACGTCGCCGCCTTCGAGCGTGACCTTATGGTCGTCTCCTTCCCGGGGCAGGAGAAAGTGGTGGTGCGTATCCGCCAGTTCGATGATCTTGTCCTGGTATTCTTCGAAGAAGGGGTGGTTGAAGAAGATGTATTTGGCCAGCAGGGCTTCGCGGGTGCGGGCTTTTTTCGCGGGTTTGTTGAGCAGGACGTATTGGTTGATGACGATGCCGATGTCGCGGGTAAAGATGAAATTCGGGATGGGTGCGAAGAGCATGCGGTCGTCGGACAGGGAGCCGCTGATGAAGGTTTTGGCGAGCCGGACCGGGTCGAGCTCCAGCAGTTCTTTTTGTGTATCGTAGGAACAACCTTCTATGGCGCAAACGGAGGCGACCAGTTTCAGCCTGATCTCGTGGTGTTCGAGGATGTCGGCCAGGAGCCATTGTAGTTCCACCACCTTGTCCGAGCGGAAGAATTGTTCGTCTCCCGGTTTGTAAAATGCGCGCCGGTTATCGGGGTTATCGATCTCGGCCAGGCGGCCCCGGATCTTATCCGGGTCGAGGAAATATAAAAGAATTTTTGTATAGAAGTCATATTCCTTCCGTCGGATGGTATCGAGGTGGACGATGTCTTCGAACAGCCAGTCCTGGGCTTTGGAGGGGACGACCTTACCGAGCCCGCTGTCGGGACTGTGGACGAGGACACGCCGGAGTCGCCCGACTTCGGAGGAGACCGAGACGGTGGTCTTTATTTTGTCAGGGTAATTCTTTACCATTTACAAAAATACATCCTTTTAGATAAACGGGGTGGGCGGGTGAGATAGGCTAAAAAGTCGTAGGTTTGGAAAAAAAAGGGATGCTACCGATCACCGACGAGACGATCGATCTGGTCAATGACCGAATCCAGCATATGGATGAGGTGCAGATCGGGAACATATGGGATGAGTTTGCCAGGGAGCAGCCGGCGCTGGTGGGATATGTGCTGGGAGAAAGTCAGGAATTGCAGGAGCCGGATGCAAGGGAGGATGTAGCGTATGTGCTTACGGTCATTCTGTTAAGTTTCCGGGAGTGGGTCGAGCGCCTTGCCGCGATCTCGGAGAAGGAATTCGAGACGGCATTCAATGCCGAATATGATGAAATGGAGGAGATCTTTCATGAAGGATACGATGAAACGAATGCGATGGCGGTGATCGATTCCTTTTGTCAGCCGCAGCTGCTTCAATTCGCGGCGGCTACTATCTACAGCGACGATGGGGAAGACGGGGAGGAGAGTAATTTCACCGAGGAAGAAGCGGGTTTATTCATTATAATCTTCAAGACGGCCATCGGGCTGCTGCATGAAAAGGCGACAGGCGTGAGGATGAATTAGCATTTGGGTCAACCACATGTTCCGCCTTCCAAAAATTTATTTTCAAAAACACTTGACCCTTACCTTACGTGATACCCTAGCTTTGTACTAACGATCACAGCATGGGTGAAATCAGGTATTCCGTAAAGCAACTGGCCCGGCTTGCCGGCGTGAGTGTGCGCACGCTCCACGTCTACGACGAGATGGACCTTTTGAAACCTTCGGTTCGCACCGATGCGGGTTACCGGCGGTATGGAGAGGCCGAGCTGCTTCGGCTGCAACAAATCCTTTTTTATAAGGAGTTGGACTTACCGTTGAAACGTATCGGGGAAATCCTGGATGATCCCGGTTTCGATCTGGTCGAGGCGCTTACCGGCCATAAGATTGCCTTGACTGCCCGGCGGGACCGGCTTGACACGCTGCTGAATACGATCGACGCAACAATTGATCATTTAAAAAACAAAACTATGTCTGATTTTGAAAAGCTATATGAAGGGATGCCGCGCGAGCAGGCGGCAGCGCTACGTCAGGAGGCAATCGACGATTGGGGGGAAAAGGCGATCCGGAAATCGGAGGATACCCTGCTGGGAATGGGAAAAGAAAGGCTCGAGCAATTAAAAGGGGATCAGCGAGACATTATGCGTCGGCTGCGGGGCCTGCGGAAGGCTGATCCGGACGATCCGCAAAGCGATGCGGTTCAAACGCAGATCGGGCGGCATTATGAGATGATCCGTGCGTTCTGGGGGTTGACCGGCGAGGAAGCGATAAAGGCAAAGGCGTATAAGGGGTTGGGTGAACTGTATGTGTCCGACGAGCGGTATACTGCCGAGGATGGAAAGCCCGATCCGGAATTTGCTGCGTTTATGCGGGCGGCCATGGGGTATTTTGCGGATAACCGGCTGGAGTAAAGGGAATTCCTCAAAAGGCAACTATATATGAGTTGGGACAGCCCATTGATTTGCAGCAAATTTAGATAATAAATTCCCACCAATAAGAAAACCGCCCCAAGAATAGAGCGGTTTCTTTTACTGTGTCCTTGCCCATTGAAGGGCACCAACCAAACTTAATTATGTTCCTTACTATCAGAGTGCTACTTAAGATGTGTGTCCCGGCTAACCAAAACCGGCAAATCCCGGAAGCGTTCGAGTTGCGATCCGTTCCCCGTGTTCAAAACCTTAACCGGCTATAGACCTTATCCTATAGAGCGAATATACGACTATTCCGATACGGTGTACATGATTACGTGTACAATATTTTAAAGCGATTACCCGAGCTTAGCCCTCATGGGGCAGGCTCAGGACGAAAAGCTCATCAGAAAATTCGGTCGGAACTTGAAGGACATTCGAGAACAGAAGGGTATCAGCCTGCGAGACTTGGCGCTGGAAGCGGATTTGAGCGCCAACACCATTAGCGAGATTGAACTGGGAAAGCGCGATCCCAGGATGACCACGGTAGTCAAACTGGCGTCCGCTTTGGGCATTGATCCAGCAGACTTACTTCCAAAACTTTGATTCATTCGTCCCGGTTGACTCTACTTTTCCAGCCCAGTAAAAAGCCAAATACTAGGGCAATTGAAATTAAGAGAACTAAATAACCACGGTATACAGGGCCTGCGTTTAGGCAGAAGCACGCCAAAAGCCCTATGATCAAAGAAGAAACAACAAAAAGATGGAGGTTGAATTTCTTCATTTCTGCTTTTTAACGGCCTTTTTAGCCGGTTTACTGGCAGCTTCCTTCTTCGGAGGGGTATAGTTGGCCGATAGCTGGATCAGCTCATCAAAGGTGATATTCTGAACTGCCAATTTTTCGTCGTATTTGGCCGCTCGGGCCTTCTTAGCTTTTGCCATAGTACTAAGTTACATTTTTTGTATCTTTACAACGGCAAAACCCACGTAAAAACGCGGGTAATGCCTTCCGGGCATCATCGTATGGTAGCGTGTTCAGCTTTGGGGCTTATGAGGCTCCGCCGAGTACTACCCCTCTAATGTGGGGTCGGCTAAAACTCTGGCGCGACATACGATAACATATTTTATAGGGTAGCAATACCCTTTTTTAGTATCTTTGTGTCAATAATTTGGCATTCAAGCCATTTTAATTTGCTATAAGCCCGGCATATTCTTATGCTAGGCTTTTTTATTGGATATATGCTGCAATTACCTTTCCGATTCGCTCCAGATCAATTCGCTTAATTCCGTTTGGTAGCACAATTTGAGCTATTCCACCGTCATCCAGCAGAACTGGAATTTTTACTTCTGTAGGGTTTGGATTCTTATCAAGTTGACCGGGTGGGTTCAATAGAATAGGTTTGGTAGCAGGCGGGGTGTCTTTTTCTGGTGGGATTTCTTCAACTTCGATAACTTCAACTTCGCCAGCGGTCGGCACCTTGAACAACCCAGAATCCTTTAACAAGCCGAGGGCTTTTGCGTTTTGGATGAAAATCTTTGCCGCTTGTTCGGACGCCTGTTCTGATACCTTGTGATTTCGATATAACACAGTGGCCAACCCGGCCTGCATTGGCAAATCTGCGCCGTTATATTGCTTTATTAGTGCTTTGTATAGGGCCGGTCGCTGAAAACACTCAATGAGGGCGGTCTTCGGATCTTCCGTTGGCAGCGGTTTGTAAATCTTAGTGAATTGAGATGATGGCTTATATCCAAAATTAAGTTTTATATCGAGCAGGCCGTACTGAACACAAGTGCTTAGCTGCGTTTGCAAGCTGCTGTCCCCAATTCCTAATTCCTTAGAGATAGATTCTCTTTTTGTAAATGTGAGATTCCCAAATACTTTATTGATCTTCGTTGTAAGATCGACACAGAATTTTATGTCATGCGAAGGATAGGCTACGCTCCGAAATCGCGTCCCTTTAGATGTGTCATTCTCTTGCGAGATTACTTCAGGTTGTGTATCCATACCATTTTAATTTGCTTATACAAATATAGGGGCATTTAATGATCCAAAAATCATTCGTTAATGTGCGTTAATGGAATTGTATTGTAATCAATTGGTTTTCAAACATAAAAAAAGTTATTAAAGATTTGGTAGTGCCATTAAAGAGAGATATATTTGTCCCAACAAACGCCTAAAATGAACTTCAAGACTTTAACCGAATGCTTAGACTACTTCAAGGATGAAGAAACATGTATCGCCTATCTGGAAGAACAGCGGTGGCACGGTACGCCAGCTTGTCCTTTCTGTGGGGTTGTTAACCCCTACCGTACGAATAGGGGCTTTAAATGCCGCGAAAAGCTGTGTGGTAAGAAGTTCACGGTTAAAGTGGGAACGATCTATGAAAACAGTAAGATATCACTGCGCAATTGGTTTGCCTCTTATTACCTTCTGTTGTCCTCGAAGAAAGGCATTAGCAGTTTGCAACTTCATCGGCAATTGGGCATCACGCAAAAGACCGCATGGTTTGTATTGCACCGGCTACGCGAAATGCTGAAGGACAAAGCCCCGCAGGTGCTGCGTGGCACGACCCAGATAGATGAGACGTATGTGGGCGGCAAGATCACCAATAAGCATAAGAGTAAGATTGCCAAAATTAAGAAGGAGCAAGGCAAAAAGGGTATCACGGGACGGAGTGATATTAAGACGCCGGTCTTTGGCATCGTTGAGACGAACGGCAAAGTGATCGTGAAAGTGACGGATTGGGTGAATAAGAAGTCCGCTGCCGATCTGATCAATAAGCACGTGGCCGAAGGTTCCACTGTGGTAACGGACGGATACGCTATGTATGCTTATTTGGGGCAAGATGAGAAGTTCAAACACGTTATGGTAGACCATAGCAGCGGCCAATACGTGAATGGAGGTTTTCATACCAACGGTATCGAAAACTTTTGGTCCCTCCTGAAACGCGGGATCATCGGCATTTTTCACCAAGTCAGCCCGCAGCACCTGCAACGCTATTGCGACGAGTTTGCGGCCCGGTACAATACCCGGAAGATAAAGGACAACGAGCGGTTTGAATACTATGTACAGCGCAGCGAAGGGCGGTTAACCTACAACCGCCTAATCGGGAAAGACAGCGCACCAGATACCTCTTTTCCTCAAATGATGGTAGATTAAAAAAGCGGGCTAGAACCCGCTTTCTTTTTATTTGTGTTTATCTTTGGAGTTCCTTTTTTTTCGCTTGCTTCGATTACCCTTTTCAGCGCTAGGCGTAGTCATATAATCATACCAAAAAGACTTTTGCTTTTCGGAAGCACCGATACTAAAGGTTGGAGTATTAGCGGTGTTTATTTGAAAATCCTGTTTCATTTTGTTTAATTTTTAGTTATCTGATAGGTAGTGTTTGATATTGCTTTGTCTAAGAAATCCAACAATAGTTGCCGAATGGACGCCCCATCCGACATTAAAGTACTGATTGCTCAAGTGTTCCTTTTCCTTTGTTGTGCCCGGGGCTTTCGGGTCGCCAAATCCTAATTTATGATGAAATGTTTGAACTTGCATAGCCCAAATATTTCCATGTACATCAAAAGTCGGACCGCCGCTTTGACCGCGAAGGCCGGGGGACGATGTTTCAATAAACATTAACGGATATGGGAGTGGATTAAGTGTAGGCACA
>DASZJO010000211.1:0-58171 GCA_035948015.1 Puia sp. | reverse complement strand
GTGGTTCTGTGGGGATGGCGGGAAGAAGCGCTTACTGTGCGAGCAAATTTGCTCTCGGCGGATTGTCGGAATGCCTCGCGAAGGAGGTCCGTCCCTTTGGCATTAAAGTAACCGTGATTGAGCCAGGACAGTTCCGGACTGATTTCTTTAATAAAGGGAAAACCCAAATAAAAAAAACCGACAAACCGGACTACATGCAACTTGTTTACGAGCTTAACCAGCAATTCGCGGCGGTCAACGGCAGACAGAAGGGCAGCCCGGAACTTGCAGCAAATGCTATAATTCAAGTAAGCAGGAGCTCGGCGCCTCCACTGCGCGTCCCTCTCGGGGCCGACGCCGTTTCCTGGAATGGTGACAGGCTAAAATTGGCGAACGAGGAGTTAGAGACGTGGAAACAATGGGCATTAGATACCGCCTTCGATGAAACGAAGAGCCCGCTATAATAAAAAAGCATTTAAAATCAATTTCTTGTCATGAAAAGTCACATTATTTTAAAAACAGTAACACTTATAAGCGTACTGGTAAGCTGCGGGTTCTCCGTAATCGGCATTGTTCGTCCCGAATTACTGGTTTCTCCGGCGTTAGGGCACAATCATACTTTAGTCGTTTTAGCATCTTATGCTGCCGCCCGATCAATTGCAATTGCAGCGGTTTGCATATTTACTTTATTTGGGAAAAAGAGAGAACCTCTTTATACAATAGCAATTTTGGCAGCGCTAATTCAGTTCTTTGATGCTTTTGTTGGCATTTATCAGGGGAATATATCGAAGGTTGTCGGACCATTGATTCTCGCTTTTTCAGGTTTCATTTTGACATATTCCGCTTTCAAATCGCCGGGCCTTTCCAATCGATCCAATTAGCGTCCACGAACCTGAGAAGAAATTTATTTCAATAATCTGAACAAGGACATCACTTTTTAACTTCGGTTTGAACACGTGTCCTACTTTTAAACGCAAAAAAAGATGAAAATGCAAACATTAAAAAACAAATTGAAAGGTGCCATCTTAGCTTTTCCAGTCGCTCTTATCATCATTGCAGGATTGGCGACTAAAGCAAATGCACAAACAGTCAAGAATGTGGTGTTGGTACACGGCGCATTCACCGATGCCTCCGGCTGGAAAGCCATTTACACAATCCTGACAAAAAAAGGGTACAACGTGACAGTGGTGCAAAATCCGTTAACATCACTCGAAGATGACGTAGCTGCAACCAGGACTGCTATTGACAAGCAGGACGGCCTTTGTATCCTTGTTGGACATTCATGGGGAGGCACCGTCATCACAGAGGCAGGCAATGTTCCCAAGGTGGCAGCATTAGTTTATGTAGCCGCATTCCAACCCGACAGAGGCGAATCAACATTACAATTGCTGCAATCTGCGCCACCTGCTCCTGAAAACGGCGTACTTCCTCCGGACGACAAAGGAATTGTTTACTATGACAAGGCTAAATATCATGCCGGTTTTTGCGCTGATTTAAGCAAAGAGCAGGCAGACTACATGTATGCTTCACAGGGCGCATTTTATGCGAAAGGTTTCGTGACACCAATTTCCGATCCTGCCTGGAGACATAAACCAGCTTATGCGTGTCTTTCGACCGAAGACAAAAGCCTCAACCCTGTTATCCAACATAAGATGTACGAGCGCTCAAATTCTAAAATAACGGAAATAAAAGGGAGTCACGCAATCTACATTTCTCAGCCGGAAGCAGTGGCCAATGTGATAATTCAGGCTTCTTTGGACGTCTCGACAAAAAATTAAGTAAGGACAGTTAAGTTCAGAAGTGGAATTGTACGGAAGCCTCCGTGGAGGATGGAATTAGGAAAGCCGGTTTGGCCGGCTTTCCATTATCACCTGGTATTCAGATTAGCCGCACTCCCTTGTCTCTGAAGTCATCCAATCGGGTATCATCAGTGGGCAAATCAGTGATCAGCCCACTAATTTCCTTAAACGTGCAAACTTTAAAATGCTCCGTTGAATTCAGGTTGGCATGATTTCCCAGCGCATAGGTTTGCACGGCATTTTTTAGCATAATTTGTTTTACCTCACCGTCGGCCTGGAAAACCGCGGAAATGCCAAAGTTGGGTTGAATGGCACAGGTTCCCATCAGGTAAAGATCTGCAATGTATTGAGCGGCTTCACTTCGGGTCTGCTTGCCTGTATTGACAGCCGTTTCGCGGTCGTATATCCCGCCCAACAGAATAAGTTCAATGTGCCGGAATGTTGAAATGATCGGTATCAGGGCCATATTGTTGGTTATCAGCCTGAAACTTGCATCGGCGCGCAGATGCGATGCCACTGCACATACCGTGGATCCGCCATCCATAAAGATCGTTTGCCCATTCTTTATGAACTGCTGCGCTTTTAAGCCAATGATGTTTTTTTCCTCAGATAGCAAATGGGTGCGATCCTGGAAGCTGAGCGGATTCCTGGAAAGCGATATGGCGCCGCCACGCACCTTTACGAGCAGTCCGTTGTTGTGAAGTGATTCGATATCTCTTCTGATTGTATCTTCAGAGACATTCAAGGCGCCCGAAAGGGACTCGAAATTGACTTTACCCTTCTTTTTAATTGCAGTCAGAATGCGTGTGAACCGTTCTTCTTTTAACATATCAGGCCGAGATTTCTATATAAAACGCTTTGTATTTATTCCGCTACGATCTTTCCCTGCATGGTTCCCCAGTGCCCCGGGGTACTACAGATAAAATCATAAACGCCTGGCTGGTTGATCGTAAATTGTACTTCATCGGTTTCTCCGGCACCGATCAGCCTGGTATGCGCAATGATTAACGACGCCGCTGCGGAAGGAATGTACTGCTCCTTTTGTGCGTTACGGGCCACTTCTGCGAAGTCGGCGATGTCGGTTCCCGGCTCCAGGATCACAACATTATGCGTCATAGCGGCACCCGAAGAGACGGAGGTATTTTTGAAAAGGAGCGTTACTTTTTTCCCCGCGTGGATCTTGAATATTTCTTTATTGAACCGCATGTTTTCGTTCGCCTGCAGGTTGATGGTATCCGTAAATTGTTGCTGTTCTGCACCGGGGACTGCTCTTTCCATGCTGTCCACAGCCTCCTGACTTTCGCCCGGCGCAGGTTGGTCGGCCGTGCTTCGTCCAAGTTCTCTAAGTTTAATATTCCTGAATGCTACGCCATTAGTCCAGTCTTGCAGTGCAAGGTGTCCAGTAACAGCCAGGCCAAACTCCGGGTATTTACTCAGGGAACTGGCCGCTACCAAGCGCTTCCAATCATCGCTTTTCAGATCTACCCGGACAGTAAGGACACCATTTAGCCAGAAAGTCAGTTTCCCGTTTTGTTGAAGGATGCGCGATCTGTTCCAATCACCGGATTTCGGCACGGTATTGCTTTCGTTCTGAACTACACCGAAAATCGCCGCCGCTTTATGGGACAGGTTACTCAGATAACCCGGCTCAACATTCCTGTCGTCAAGCAACTGGTACTCCGGTCCGGTGGAAAAGGTTGTTCCCAGATCCGGCCGCTCCTGGACGTTAACGAACAAACCGCTGTTGCCGGCTCTTGATATCTTCCAGTCGAAGATCAGATCAAAGTCCTGATAGACTTTGTCTGTCACGAGGTCTCCATGTTTCACATTTTTGGCGTGGGGATTACATACGAGCATCCCGCTGTCAACGGACCATGCCGACGGAATTTTTCCCCTGTTGAACAGATGCCATCCGTTCAGGGTCTTTCCATCGAACAGCAATGTCCAGCCTTCTTTTACTTCCTGGTCAGAAAGCCTATTTTCCCGGTCCGCATTAACCGAACAACGGAATATGAAAAGCATGCAAAAAATGGCTAAGAAGACTCTGGCGAGGGGCAGTTGACTTTTCATATTGAGGTAATAGTAAATGATAAAATAGGTTCATGTCTATGCAATATTATGCAATTTTGCAGTATATTGCAAAGATTCGCTTTAGCGAGGAAAGGGAGGAATTTGACGAAAGGGGGGAATTTTTTTTGAAGTTTCGAGGGAGATTGCGCTTTACTTATGCTGTCTGAATAACCATTCCATCATTAACGGATCGCTATACGCCCCTAACCATGAAAAATGTCCAACCTCAGGATACTGGGTGAACCCCGGGTGAGCGCCGGCATTCGTCAATGCTTCAAACATGGCTAGCCCGTACAAAGGGTTGACTGCGGGATCTTCCGCGCCCAGGTAGATCCACATCGGGACATGGGCGATCGATGCGGCCCGCGAAGTGTCGCCGGCCCCGCACACCGGTACTGCCGCCGCAAACAGGTCAGGATATCGCTCGAGCGCATCGTAGGTCCCGTAGCCTCCCATCGACAACCCGGTGATGTATATCCGGTTGGTATCCACCGGCATCGTCGCCTCCAACTTGCGGATAAGCCCGATAAGCAAATGCATCGGCATACTCGGCTCGGCGTTCAGCGTCATCCCTTTCCTGTTCTTGTCAGGTGTCGTGCTGCTCCAGGTTTGGCGCTCGGGACACTGCGGCGCGATGACGATCGCCGGATGCGCCAACATATTCTGGTCGGTTGCGAAATTCATCACTCCCCACTTCAACTGCGCGTCGTTGTCACTGCCCCGTTCCCCCGATCCGTGCAAAAATACCACCAACGGATATTTCCTCCCCCGGTTGGCATCGGGAAACAACATTCGATAGGACAGTGTATCGCCATTTTCGATATACTTTTCGCGGCTGAACCGCGATGGCTGGGCGTGCGCCAGGCCGGCTGCCGTGACGCATGCGAGAAAAGCGAGCAATGTTTTCATAACGCCTAATTTAGGTTATTTTATTTAATCCTCCCGAAGCAGGTGTTGCGGCTATTGTTTATTCGGCGGGTTTGCAAGGAAAGGGGCTTGCCTTACATACAGTCTATCGTCAATTTGCCGGATCAGGAATTGTGCAAGATCCCGGCCATGTATACCGTTGCCCGGACAGTCTTCGAGACTTGCCGCGATAGCGTTACTATCTTCGGTCAATCCGATAAGAGGTAATCTTATCAAGGTCCAGTCGAAATTGCTGGCTGCGAGTACCCCATACTCCAACTGCTTATCTGCTGTTGTTTCGGAGTAATTCTTTTTCATCCAGTCAGTGCCAGCTTGCGTTACTGGTCCTTTCTTATCCAAAGGGGTGTCGACATTAAGGCCAGTGGTAACAATATATCTTTTTATATTCAGGATCTGCATTGCGTCGAGCACATTTCGTGTTGCCTGGCTGAATACAGGCGGTTCCCCTTTGGCCTGTCCCAAAGTACTGATTATAGCTGTGCAGCCTTGGCAAAGGCGCCGAAGCGCCGCGGGATCCCTTATATCCCCCCGGACCACATGGCCGCCTGAAAGGTTAGTAGATGTTGTATTTCGTAATAAGAGGCGAAAGGGAATATTGTTGTTGATCAGTTCCCGGACTACAAATTTGCCGGATTTTCCGGCGCCGCCGATGACGGCTATCATTGCATTGGATGACATAAAACTCGTTTATAAGATAAAATAATGGAAGGGTTCCTCAGAAAGGAACGGGGATGGCACCTCGATGGCTGTTATCTTATAAAGAGATTTTAATGTTCGAATGTACAAAAAAAGATCAAGATTAATTCGTACCGTGTCGGGGTTATAATTGAAAGAGATTCTCAGATCCAAAGCCGGAATAGCAAACATAAATTTGGCGTTAATAATATTATGGTTATATTTAATACCACTTTATCTTCTGAATCGCTCTTACCTCCGCCTCTTATTTTCTAACTCATAAACTTAAAATCGATGAAGCTTTCCAGATTTAGCAACTCCTCATTTTACGCAGGGGTGGTAATTCTCCTGACCGCATGTGGATCCGGCGGCAACGAAAAAACAACTGCCAAGGACTCTACCGCTTCGGCTGACAGTGCAGCGAAGGTACAAGCCGTAAACACCATTGTTACGACACCCCAAAATATGGTCGTCGTAACGCACAAAGTGGCTGACTTCGCCAAATGGATGGCCGCCTATGAGGGGCATGATTCTGCACGGCTGGCCGCGGGGTTACACAGTTATGTTATTGGCCGCGGTCTCGAAGATTCCAATATGGTCATGGTTGCCTTGAAAGCCGATGACACTACCAAGGCCAAAGCATTTCAAAAAGATCCCGGCCTAAAGGCGGCGATGAAAAAAGGCGGAGTTGTCGGCGTCCCGACGATTTCCATAGTTACGGAAACCTGGCAGGATACCGCGAAAATTGACGTAACACTCCGTTCGAGGACCTCGCTTATGGTCAAAGATTGGGATGCCTTCGCAAAAGCTTTTGAAGATGGCAGACAGGAACGCATGGATAATGGTCTTATCGACCGGGTCCTTGGACATGATTTGGACGACAACAAAAAAGCAAATATCGTGTATGCCATAGCTGATACAGCCAAAGCTTTCGCCTACTTCAAATCAGATGCTTTGAAAAAGAGAAGAGCGGCAGGCGGTGTAATCGGTGAACCCGTCAGGTTTATCTATCGGCTGGTAAAGCGGTATTAACAAAGGGACATTTGGCAGAAAGCGCCAGAACATTTGCACGAAAGCTCCAGATTCAATTGGAGCTTTTTTTTGTTTTCTGAATTTCCATTTATTATCGTAATATTGCAATAGACAAATAGACAAAGATGGGCGCCACGAAAACAGACCTTTTCACCAAACAGCAGAACGACATCGCGGTCATGGCCAAAGCCATCGCCCACCCTGCCCGCGTCGCCATCCTGCAATACCTGGTCAAAAAAAATGCCTGTGTAACCGGTAACCTGATCGATGAACTCGGGCTCGCTCAACCAACCATCTCTCAGCACCTCAAAGAGCTAAAGAACGCCGGGATCATCCAGGGCACCGTAGAAGGCACCAGCGTATGCTACTGCATCAACCCCAAAGTCTGGAAACAATACAAAGACCTGTTCAACAGCTTTTTCAAAGATGTTAACCCTGAATTAACCCGCTGCTAAAATTTATATAATGGAAACGTCAGAACAACTCAAAGAACTGGTCCGCCAGAAATACAGCGAAATCGCCTTGCAGGGTAAGGAAGAAAATGAAACCTCCTGCTGCGGTTCCGGCTGCTGTTCCATCGAGACGACCAACATCATGACCGACGACTACAGTACCCTAGAAGGGTACAACCCCGATGCCGATCTGGGCCTCGGCTGCGGCCTCCCAACCCAATTCGCCCGGATCAAAAAAGGCGACGTCGTCATCGACCTGGGATCCGGCGCAGGTAATGACGCCTTCATAGCCCGTGCCGAAACCGGCGAGACCGGCAAAGTCATCGGCATCGACTTCACTCCCGCCATGCTCGACAAGGCCCGTGCCAACGCCGACAAACTTGGCTACAACAACGTTGAATTCCGCCAGGGCGATATCGAAAGAATGCCCGTCACCTCGAACACCGCAGACGTTATCGTCTCCAACTGCGTCCTCAACCTCGTCCCCAACAAACACGGCGTCTTCCAGGAAATATTCCGTGTCCTTAAACCCGGAGGACATTTCAGCATCTCCGATATCGTCCTGGTCGGCACCCTACCGCCCAAAATACAGGAAGCCGCCGAAATGTATGCCGGCTGCGTTTCGGGAGCCATCCAGAAAGAAGCTTACCTGGGGCTCATCGACGTCAACGGATTTAAGAACGTCACGATCCAAAAAGAAAAAAACGTGCATGTCCCTGACGATATCCTGAGCGCCTATCTTTCCGTCGAAGAGATCGCCCAGTTCAGACAATCCGGCACCGGGATCGTCAGCGTCACCGTCTATGCCGAAAAACCGATGCAACCCTAAACAAAAAAGTATGGCAATAGACATAATCGGCTGGATCGGCTCCGCCATGGTCGTTCTCGCTTACGGCCTCAATATCTGGAATAAATTAGCGTCCGATTCCGCTCCGTATTTCCTGCTCAACATCGGAGGAAGCGGCTGCCTCATCGCCAACACCATTTATCACCATGCCATACCCTCGGCAGTCGTCAATATCGTTTGGGTAGGCCTCGCCGTGGTCGCGCTTTTCAGAAAGAAGACCGCCTGATTTAATAATTTCATTACTGACCGCAAACAAGCAAGCGCAGACTGATGATCAGAAAATCCATTTCAGAATTGATCGGCACTTTCGCCCTCGTCTTTTGCGGCACCGGGGCTATCGTAATCGATAATCAAACCGGCGGCGGCGTTACTCATGTCGGCGTCGCCATCACGTTCGGCCTCATCGTCATGGCCATGATTTATACCCTGGGCGACATTTCGGGAGCCCACATCAACCCGGCCGTCAGCATCGCGTTCACGCTTGCCGGACGGCTGCCGGTCAAAGCGCTCGGCTTCTATATCGTCAGCCAGATCGCAGGCGCGTTCCTCGCCAGCATCACCCTCAAACTATTGTTCCCCGGCAACGACCTACTGGGAACGACGCTGCCCGCAGGCACCGCCTGGCAATCTTTTGTTCTTGAATTCATCCTTACCTACTTCCTGATGCTCGTCATCATCAACGTCGCCACCGGACCCAAGGAACAAGGGCTATTCGCCGGTATCGCCATCGGATCTGTGATCCTACTCGAAGCTATATTCGCCGGTCCCATCTGCGGCGCCTCCATGAACCCCGCCCGGTCCCTCGCCCCCGCCGTTGTATCGGGACACACCGAAGCCCTTTGGGTTTACCTCATCGCACCCGTCGCCGGAGCCGCACTGGCCATCCCGACCTGGAAATATTTACATGCAAAAAGTCAACGTATATGAAAATCGCGCTATTCTCTGACATCCACGCCAACCTTCCCGCCCTCGAAGCCTTTTTTAAAGACGTCGAAGCCCGTAAACCCGACGTCATCTATTGCCTTGGTGATCTGGTCGGCTATAATATCTGGCCCAATGAAGTCATCCGGGAAATCCACCGCCGCGGCATTGCTACTATCGCCGGCAACTATGACTTCGGCATCGGCCGCACCAGCGACGACTGCGGCTGTGCCTACAAGACCGACGAAGAAAAAGCCAATGGCGCCATTTCCATCTCCTTCACCAACGAGATCGTAAAAGCGGACGAACGGGCCTACCTCCGCACGCTCCCGGCCCATATCAAAATAGAGTTTCAGCTGAACAACGACAAGCTGAATCTATTGCTGGTCCACGGCAGCCCTCGACGAATCAATGAATACCTCTTTGAAGACCGGGAAGAAAAAAGCATGCTTCGCATTATGCACGATGCCGATGCCGACATCATGTGCTTCGGTCACACCCACAAGCCCTACCACCGCGTACTTAATGACAATGCTTCCGGCGGCGACCACTTTCGCCATGCGATCAATATCGGCTCTGTTGGCAAGCCTAAAGACGGCGATCGCCGGGGCTGTTATGTATTGCTCCATATTGCCGACCACAGCAGTATTACCGACAAGGACAGCATCCAGGCAGAATTCATTCGCTTCGACTACGATGTTGAAAAAGCTGCAAAGGCGGTTGAGGACAGCCGCCTACCCAATGCATACGCCGAAGCCCTCCGAACCGCCAAATAAAAAAATCACAAGTAGATGGCCAGACTAATCATCTAAATTTCAAATCCAATGAAATCACATTTGAAATGAGGTCGGTCGTTTCCGTATAATGCGCGTATCGCAGTTCGAGCGAACTAAAGTGTTTGTCCAGGATACCTTTTGGCGGCGCCAACCGTAAGCCAACTCCGAAGAGATTGGCTGAAAATGCCGACAAGGCGTAATTGCTGGTATACCAGGCATCGGTGGGGAGATGCTTTTCGTAAGGAGCAAAATAGTTTGCGGCAGTCTGGATATAATAACGGTAGAAAGGTGAAACGGAGAAAAAGGGCGTAATCTTTACCGGCACTTCCAGGCTGGCCGTATGGGATCGAATGCCCCAGTTGTCAATATAGAAGCGATAATAGGCTTTCAGGATGACGTTATCGCCCAGGAAATAGTTGAGCCGAAATCCGATGGGCAATTTCAGCCGTTGGGAAGGCAGCTTCTCGATCGTATCCTGGCCGTTCGTGAAATACACGCGGTGAAACGGCAGCCCCAGATAACCCGTTTGCTCCACCAGGTCAAGCTCAACACTGCCCTGCATCCGGGTGTTGAAGACCTGAGAATAGGAAAAGTCGGCTGAATAACTGTCCCGGGGGCTGGACGGAACATTCTTTTTGTCGCGCCGGCTGGTTCCGCCAGGCGGGATCGCCTCGGGGCGCCCGTCAAACCCAGTAATATAAATTGTGGAATCGGTGTTGTTCGTGATAAGTCCCTTAACGAATTCGGAAGGATAGATCAGCTTTACTTCGTCAAAATAACCGGTGAACTTGGCGCTGAATTCCCCATTTTTGTCGCGGGTTTTCTTGGAAAACCCGGCGTCCAAACCAATCGACCGGTAATTGTATTCGGTGGAATAATACGCTCCCAACTCGTAGCCGGTCCCCTTCCCGGCGTTCTCGTGGGCCCAATTGAGTGAAGGATAAATCCGGCTGCCGGTCGTCTTGGAAGCACCTGTCTTTGAGACCCAGGCCTGAGAGGCAGCTGTATGAAAATCGTAACCGATGCCTGCCGTGAGCGTGTTCTTGCCTTGCAGCTTGTCCCAGCCGACAAAGCGGATCTCCACGCCGTTGGCAAGGTCGGTCACATCCGCTTTCCCCATCGGGCCGGTCTGCCCTCCGGATACAGCGGATTTATCGGCTGTATGACTATAATAGCTGGAAACGATCTCTACCTCGTCAAGTTTGAGGGCTCTTGGCTTGTAAGAGCTCGTATCCCTGGGCGTAACTTGCGAAAACGCATGCAGGATCATCAGACACATTCCCGTTACCGTAAGACAAATTCTTTTCATAATTGTTAAAATGTGTGCTTTATGCCAAGCCCTACGCCCATATAATAGGGGTAAGTGGAATAATGGGAATTCGTATTGATAGCAGTCAGCGCATTTTTTGAAGTGGCGATAAGATTCAGCGACCAATCAGGAAGAATGGCATATTGCACTTCTGTTTTAAACAGCAAGCCATAGGTTATCTTTCGAAGGCCATACAGCGTTACGATCGATTCAGGTTGCGGAGCAGAACCACCCTCAATTCTCGATCTAACCGTCGCACCGGTCAGGAAGTTGCCCATAAGGCCCGCCCCTGCAAGAAAGGTGAACTGCCGCTTATGAAAGGTGTAGGAGGCGATGATCGGGATAGAGATATAGTGCAGCCTGCTTGAAGATTGATCCGTTTTTACACTGTCACCCGCGAGGGAAGTGGAAGGCAAATACCCATACCCCGCGATAGTATTCAACAGGTATTTTGTATTGCCATTATTATCTGTTACCGCGTAGGCGGTGGACGGCTCTCCCAGGCTACTGGACCAGGAGTATAGGAGACCAGTTTGCAGGAGCCATTTCTTCGTCAGCTGATAGCCCACTAATATACCCGCGGAGGCAGAAACCAGGGACGTTTCTTTTTTGTCGAATTCCTTGTGCCCGGCGCCAATGGAATCATGGTCGGAGAGGTTATAACCAGCCAGTTCATGCGAAAAATAACCGTTGATTGACCAGCGGTGAAGCCGGGTTACCAAATGGATAGCATTTCCCTTGCTATATTTATCGACATGGCCGTTCAGGAGTTGGGGAATACCCTCAATTGCACGGGGCGTAGTGGGCTGTATACGGGACGTAGTGGGCTGTATACGGGACGTAGTACGTTGTAATGGCTGGAGTAGGGCGGAAAGGCCATCATGCGGGGGCCGCCATTCCGCGGCATTTGGCGCTGACGGCACAGTTACGGTGAAGTATTTATCGGGGGTTGAAGAATGGGGCAGGTGGATTCCGGCAGGCGGAGACGGGGGGGTGAAAGTAGACGAGGGGGTGACAGTTGCAATCGTTGAGGCGCCAGTGTTGCCGGATTTATGGTGAAAGACCTCGCTATTATGAGCCAGGTCTGTTTTGCGACCAACGTGTAACAATATGCCCAAGGCGAGGGACAAAGCAAGCAGGCAGGCTGCGACCACCTTAATGTGCCGGAAAATTAAAAAGCGAACACGCCGCTTATCTCCGTCCAATTCCTGCTCGATCTTTTCCCAGACCTCTTTGGCGGGGCGATCTTCGAAGGATCGTAACGAATCCGTGAATAATTTATCCAAATGATCGGGTCGATGCTCTTCCATACGAAATCATTTTGCGGCTTTCAACTGGGGCGTAAGCGCTTTTCTCAAAATCGCCCGGGCGTCAGAAAGATTGGATTTAGAAGTACCTTCCGTGATATTCAGCAGATGGGCGATCTCGCGATGTTTCAGTCCTTCAAAAACATAGAGATTAAATACCATCCGGTAGGCTGGAGACAATTTTTGGATCAGACCTATCAATTCCTTTTCGGTAATATGGTCAAGGAAATCGCCGGTAGTCGTCACATGATCATGGTCTTTGCTTAGGGAAATGACACGACTTATCTTGCTTTTTGACCTATATTGCATCAGGGCACAATTGATCATAATCCTTCGAAGCCATGCTTCAAAGGTTCCTATTTGTTTATATTGGTTAATATACCTGAACATTTGCAGGAAACCGTCCTGCAGAATTTCTTCAGCTTCTTCCTGGTTCTCCGCGTAGCGTAGACAAAGGGGAAGCATTTTCGGGCTGTAAACGTTATATAACGCCTGCTGACTAGACCTTTCTCCCGTCAGGCAACCTTTGATGAGTATTTCCAGGTCGTTCTCAGGTATAGTTTTCCGCTTTAAAAACATAGATGCACTATCGCCGGAAATGGTTGGGTGAAAAAAATATAGTTTTGAAATAGTTTGTCATGATGTCAGTTTCGATGAATAACGTTTATTTTTAAAAAAGGATCGCCTTAAATCGATCTATACAAAGATAATAATCTTTTTACCCCAACTTTTTATTGTTTGTGAAAATGCATCTTGCTATGAGTGTAAGGTTAATGTTTTTATTAATCTGGATGCAAATGGAAAAGTGTTGCGGAGATAAGACATACACATGAGAAGAGCTGAGCTCGGTCACCATATCATATTGACTTTTATGACCTCTTTTTTTTGCTTCTTATTCACGGAGGGATCCGCGCAGCGGTACCCGCGAGTATTGAAGGACACCCTCGGTCCGAAAAGGAAAAGTGAGCAGCAATATAAAGATCAATTGGATCTGATCGATCTTGCTATGATGGTGATACATAAAGATCCTGGTAAGCGGTTAGACAGCACTAACGGCATCAACAAGAAACTTCATCTTTCAGCCTCCCCTATCCTGGAATATACGTTGTCCACGGAGTTCACGACGGGTATTGCCGCGGGTGGAGCGTTCACCACGGACATAACGCGCGCGACAAACATGTCTTCTTTCGTCGGGGCGATCAAATACACCCAGAAACACCAGTTCCTGTTGCCTATCCAATCGTCGGTGTGGAGCCCGGCGAACCGGTATAATTTCCTTGGCGATTGGCGGTACCTGAATTTTCCGCAAGATACTTATGGGATTGGTGGGTTCACAACGGTGGCCGATCAATATACAGTCAACTATAAATATGTGAGATTCTATGAATTTGCGTTGAGGCATCTCGGAAACAGCTTCTATGCCGGCTCCGGCTATCAACTTGACTATCACTGGAATATCGAAGAGTTGAACGTCCCTGCCGGAAGGGTAACAGATTTTGAGTCCTATGGATTCGGTACTCATAGCATTTCTTCCGGTATCGCGATCGATGTTATATATGATTCAAGAGAAAACTCCATCAACCCGGAAGGGGGCAGTGGTTATGCCAATGTGGAATTCCTTCAAAATAGTACGCTTTTAGGGAGCAGCGGAACCTGGAGTTCGATACTAATCGATCTCCGGAAGTATTTCAAAGTGGCGCACCATTCGGTGCTGGCGTTTTGGTTGTACAGCGTGCTGACGCTTAGCGGAAATCCACCCTACTTAGACTTGCCCGGCACAGGGTCGGATACTTATAATAATACGGGAAGAGGCTATGAACAAGGGAGGTTCATCGGCAAGCGATACGCAGACCTGGAAAGCGAATTTCGTTTCCCGATCACCCGAAATGGATTGCTGGGCGGGGTCGTTTTTTGCAATGCGGCATCAGTTTCGGAACTGAACAATAACCGGTTCGAAGTGGTTTATCCCGGATTCGGGGCTGGGTTGCGGATAAAGTTCAATAAGTTTTCGAATAGCAATGCCTGTCTGGACTATGGTATCGGCACGAAGGGTTCACGGGGTTTTTTTGGCAACCTGGGAGAAGTTTTCTAAATAAAATCTGTAAGTCATGGAGCACATCATTCAATTGCTGTACGGATTTAAATACTTGTTCCTGTTCCCGCTGGCCGTAGTGGAAGGACCCATTCTCGCTATCATTGCCGGATTTTTATGCATGGAAGGCATTTTAAATCCCTTTATCGTTTATCCGATCATCGTTCTGGGGGATATCACTGGCGACTCACTCGTATATGCGCTCGGACGCTGGGGAAAATCCTGCGCAACCGGCCGGTGGCATAAGCTGTTGGGCTTAAGTGGAGCGAAGATTGAGAGGGCCCGGACCTATTTCGGCAATAACCCGGTGAAAACCGTTTCTCTGTCCAAGGTTGTATTGGGCGTCGGCGTCGCGGGGATCTTTCTTGCGGGGAATTCGCGGGTGCCGTACCGGAAATTCATTGCCATTTGCTTTGGGACATCGGCGGTTCAGTATATAGCCTATCTGGGAATCGGCTTGTTGTTCGGCCGAGCCTATAGAGAGATCAGTCTTTACCTTAATTATATCGCTACTGCTGCCATTATCATATCGTTTGCATTCTTATTTGTTTACCTTCTAAAATCATTCGGCAAATCATGAGAATACTGTTTGTGTCGGATACCTATTATCCGCATTTGAATGGCGTGTATTATTTTGTCTGCCGCATAGCGCCGCTCCTGCAAAGGAATGGGCATACCGTGGCCGTGCTGGCTCCCTCGGAAACTATACATTTCACCCGGAAGCTGATCGACGAGATAGAGGTCTACGGGGTCCCGTCCCTACCCGTGGTCCTTTATCCGAAGGTCAGGGTGCCGATCCGATTCCTTCTTCGATCCCGGATCAGGGTCTTGCTGGATGAATTTGTCCCTGATGTTATTCATATCCAGGATCACTTCTTGTTGGGAAGGACGATGGTGAAGGCAAATAAGCGAAAGGCCATTCCCATCATGGGGACCAATCATTTTATGCCTGAGAACCTGACAGCGCTGGTACCAACGCAGAGGTGGAAAAAAAGACTGGAGAGATTACTGTGGTCTCGGTTTGCAAGCGTTTATGATCAGTTGATGCTGGTGACAACGCCTACGGAAACCGCCGCCGGACTGATCCGTCCCCTGCTTAAGACAGAAGTGGTGGCGGTCTCGAGTGGCATTGACCTGAAAAAATTCGAGCCCCGGCAGGATAGTGCCCGAATTCGAGCCCGGTATGGAATACCGGACAAACGCGTCCTTCTGTTCGTGGGAAGGTTGGACCCGGAGAAAAAGCTGAACGAGGTGCTGGATGCCGTTGCGATAGCACTTCAGCAGACCGAGTTCTGCCTGGTCGTCGTGGGCAAAGGGATTCAACAACCCGCGTTGGAAAAGCGGGCTGCTGCCCTGCGGATCGCGGACAATGTAATATTTACCGGGTTTGTGCCGGAAGAAGACCTGCCGCTGGTGTATCATTTGAGTCAATGTTTTATAATCGCCAGCATTGCGGAGCTGCTGAGCCTGGCTACTTTGCAGGCAATGGCGTCCAGCTTACCGGTGATTGCCGCGAGGGCCGGAGCATTGGAAGAATTGGTGCATGACCAGTCAAACGGGCTGTTATTCAATGTCGGGAATATCGACCAAATGGCGAATTGCATAGTGGAGGCGATGGGTAATGAAGCACTTTGTCGGGAGATGGGCGCAAAGAGCCTGGAATACAGTCGGTACCATGACATTCATGGAAGCGTGCGGGCATTTGAAAGCATTTATGAGTATATAGGCCAACAGGGTTTTTGGGAAATCGTAGATGACCCCGGCATCCTGGCCCTTTCGTCGTCCTTAAGAAAATGAAAAAATTGATCTCTATGTTTATTGAACCACATTCTCTTCCTATCCGAATATGGCATTGGCTCTTTTTCCTTGTTTTGGCAGCTTCCCTTGTGACGGTATTGTTCGGCTCTACTGTCTTCCGTACCCAGGATAATATAGTGACCGTGCAGGAACCTCTGCAAGAAAAAGGTGCGACAGTTACCAAAGATCAAGCCAGGGCTGTAGCCCATGAGTATAGCGATAAACTTTGGAACCTTCATAAATGGATTGGCTTCATATTATGTGCTCTATTATTAAGCCGCCTGATCATTGAAATAACGCAGCCCGGAGAAGAGAAACTGAAGAGCAAGATTAAAAGAGCTGTTGGTTTTTCCGCAGCCAGTCAGACAGCCCGGATGGAAAAGAGGCACTATATCCAGGTAAAATGGGGGTACCTGGCGTTTTATCTGCTGATCCTGACTATGGCGCTGACAGGTCTGGGTCTCGCTTTTGAAGACGTTCCATGGCTGAAGAACCGGCACACGGCTATCGTTGAAATCCATAGTATCGTACAATATTTTATCTATGGCTTTATTATCGTGCACCTGGTCGGCGTGATCCGGGCCGATCTGGGCAAGCACCGGGGCATTGTATCAGGCATGATCCATGGGCAAACGAAACCTTAAGCATTCCCCATGAAATTACTGGTAATAGAAAGCGATCACAGATTATTATCCAGCATAGTTCAATATTTTCGTCTGGAAGCATTTTCATCCGATATAGCCGTTTCGTATGAAGAAGGCATGTGCAGGATTGAAGAGTTCCAATATAATTGCATCATCCTGGACATTAACCTGCCCGGGGACGGCTGGAAGCAGCTTTTGAAATTTCTCAGCGAAAACAAAAGGCGGGAGGGTGTAATTATCATATCGACCCGCAACTCGGCGGAAGACAAAATCAACGCATTAACCCTCGGGGCCGACGACTACCTGGTAAAGCCTTTTCAAATTTCCGAACTCAATGCCCGCGTAAGGGCACTGATCCGTAGAAAATATGCGCAAGGAGCCATTGTGCTGGAGGCGGGGTCCCTTCAAGTAGATCTGCAATCCAGGATTGTCCTTTACGCCGGCCAACCCGTATCTCTGAGCAAATACGAATACAATCTCCTTCTGCTTCTTATGATCAATAAGAATCGAATAGTCAGCAAGCAGGCTATCGCTGACCACATTAAGGCCGGAAACCCTGAGGAATACCAATCACCCGACTTTGTCTATTCGCATGTCAAAAACCTGAAAAAGAAACTTAAAGAAAAGGGATGCAAGGAAGCTATACATTCCGTTTATGCCATTGGCTATAAAATAACAGCCCGCAAATGATCTGGAAGCTGGCGGCAAACGGCTAGCTTTACAAAAAAAAATCATGCGAAAAATTATCGTTACCGAATTCATCACCCTCGATGGTGTTGTCGAGGCGCCCGGCGGCAATGAAACCCCTCATCCACACGCCGGTTGGCAGTTTCAATACCGCTCTCCCGAAGCAGGGAAGTACAAGGTTGACGAGCTCGCCAGCGTGGATGCCTTGTTGTTAGGCAGAAATACGTACGAAAATTTCGCCGGGTTCTGGCCCAGCCAGACCGATGCCGGGTTCGGCATTCCGATCAACAGGATGCCGAAATATGTCGTGTCCCGAAGTCTCAAAAAGGTGGAGTGGAACAATAGCCATATCGTTCGCGATGTAGCGGGAGACGTTGCGGCGCTGAAGAAGTCCGCTGGCGGCGATATCCTCGTCTATGGGAGCGCCACCCTCGTCAAGGCCCTGCTTCATCACGACCTGATTGACGAGTTGCGGCTGATGGTATATCCCGTCTCGATCGGCGGCGGGTTAAGGATTTTCGATGACAATCGGGAATTAAAGAAATTCAGGCTCAAAAACTCGCGAGCGACCGACGAAGGCATTCTTTTGCTCGAATTTCAGCCGATCGGTTGATGGGTGGCAAATTGGGTTAAAGATTGCGTACTCCCTCAGACCTGAAACGGTCAAAGTATGCCGTTGTTTCTCCGACTACTGACCTCATCAGCTCAGCTGCTTTTGTATGTCGGATTACCGGCGCGACCTGGCCGCTCCAAAATAAGATCATGTCCCATTTCTCCTGCTCCATGGCCGCCTTACTTAAAGGCGCTATAAACTCCTTCTGCAGTGGGAAGGGCAGAAAGCTATCGTGCTTATGGATCAGATCCTTTGCTATACGGCTCGATATGCCTCTGCCCAGCCTCCCGGTAAATGCCCGCGACAGGGTAGTATATTTGGCCGCACCCGAAAACAGCATCTTTTTGTGAATCGCTGAGGCATTGGATTCATCGGTTGCCAGGAACGCAGTTCCGATCTGTACGGCATCGGCACCAAGTGCCAGTGCTGCGGCAACACCTTTCCCGTTTGCAATACCGCCTGCGGCGATAACCGGCGTTCTCACTTTCTCTTTGATCAGTTGGAGCAATACAAATGTTCCGGTTGCAGATGTCTCTGCCGGTGCAAGGAATGAGGGGCGATGCCCGCCCGCTTCAAAGCCGGAAGCGATGATCATGTCAACTCCGGCCGATTCCAGAGCGATGGCTTCATCCGGCGTAGTTGCAGCCCCTATGGCAACAATCCCGAGTCTGTGGCATTGTTCCAAAATATCGGCAGACGGAACGCCAAACACAAAACTGAATACCGGCGGCTTCTGATGCAGGACCGCCTCAACCTGGTTGCCAAAACGGGAGTTGAACGGCGCGGGTTTTCCGGGCAATTCAATTCCGAGCTCTTCAAAATAGGGTTTGAATACTTCCTGCGCCTTTTTCAGCTGCCCGGCTGAGACCGTGGAATCGATGACATCCGTATCCGAAACCCACAGGTTAATATTGTAAGGCTTATTAGTCGCCGCTTTGATCTGTTGATCTATCTCTATGATCTCTTGCGGACTTAAGGTATAAGCCCCATAACCGCCAAGCCCTCCCGCGTTAGATACTGTTGAGACCAGGTCAACGGAAGACAATTTGCCGCCGAATGGCCCTTGCAGAATAGGGTATTGAATACCCAATATTTCAGAAGCTTTTGTTTGGTACCACATTATTTTGAGCTGGTTAATTCTGTCAGAAAAACAGTCTCTATTTTGTCGTTCGCAATTTTCCCTTTTACAAGTTCAAAGAATGCTTTGGCATGAGACGAAGCTAAATGCAATTGAAAAGCTTCATCGCTTTTATAGACTTCATAAATAACAACCGTTTGAGGGGAATCCTTTTGGATAGTCGCAACGAATTGTTCACAGCCTGTTTCCCTTCCGCTCGCCATTTCCATAGTCTTCAATGCTTCTTTGACTTCGTTCTCAAAGCCCGGAAGGATATGGATGGTAGCTATCAGAGACGTTTTATTGGCCGCAACCGCTGTTCCTGCTGACTTTGTACCAGCGGTTTGATCAGCTATATCGGAAATCATTTTGCTGACCAGCAACCATTGGCCATCAATCCTGTGAAAAGATAAAAACTCCTGATAGACAAAATCATACATTGTCACCTTTATTTCTGCGACGGCGATTGAGTTTACTACGCGGATATTTGAGATTTCCCCTTTGAATGGTTTGCCTGAACCTTTTGGGCTTTGGCGGTTCTGGACGCCATCGAGGTACTGTTGCAGTGTTCTTGCATAGGGCTGGCCTTTTACATCACCAAAGAGCAGTGTGCCGGGATAATAGACGGTGCTTAATAATGCGGTGTCTCCTTCGTAAATACCTTTCAAATAGCGGCTTTCCAGAAGCCGGGAAATAACGGCTATACTTTCTTTTTGCGTTTCCATTTCAGTGTTGTTTTGTGCTTTTGATATCAGCAAACCGCAAAATAAAAAAGCACTTAATAAAAATGTTTTCATAAAACAAAGTTGGGGGGAAATATCAGGTAGTTGTGTGACCTGGATCACATTCGGGTCTGGTATAAGCGGCTAAGTGTTTCCCTGGAAACACCTAAATAAGCGGCTATCAGGTTTTTGGGCACCATATTATAGAGTTCGGGGTATAGCTTTAAGAGCTCTTCGTAGCGGTATTTTACATTATTATTCATAAAGGACAGTAGTCTTTTCTGGGCCGCAACGTAACCTTTATTGGTTCGCCACCGGAAAAAATATTCCGCCTTATGAATTTCGCTACAAAGTTTTTCCCTGTCAGCATTGCCAAGGCAAAGTACTTCCGCATCAGTAATACAGTCGACGCTGATCGTGGCTTTTGTGTGATTATACAAGGCATTGTAGTCAGAGGCCCACCAGGTCGGCATGGCAAACTGAAGGATGAACATTTTGAGATCATCGTTGACAAAAAAAGACTTCAAGCAGCCGGAAATCACGAAGTATTCGCAATTGACAGAATCGCCCTCACTGATTATCGCCTGTCCCTTCTTAAAACTTTGTTCCTCAAAAAAGGAAAAGAAATAATCAAATTGCTCATCGGTCAGCGCAGCTATTTTGGCTACATGAGCTTTTAATTTTTCTCTGGCTTCCATCGTATATACGAAGTTATGACTTATTTCGGTTTGTGATCTATGTCACCGGATCTTACCTCTGCGTGTCAGTATTTTCGAATTCTTATTTAACAAACAAACTCTTTTTATGGTAAAATTACAATCACGGAGCAGCTTGGTAGTTGCAGCGGTCGCCTTAGTGCTGGCCAGCGGCTGTGCTTCAAACGAATCTGATCCAGGTGCCACGGTACCCGCGGACAGCTCAAAGTCAGCTAATGATATCGTTCCGCCAACGAACCCGGACGGCTTCACCGGAGCACTTGGCAATGTGGTCAAATTCTCGGATACTTTGCTTCAACTCGCGACAACAGATAAACCGCTATTCATCAAATTGACGGACTCGCTTCACATTTTTGCTCCGACGCCAAGCAGCCTATCAACTGTAAAAAGCTCGGCGTATATCGGTGTGATCAGTAAAAAACAAGCCGGCCAGCCGGATCAGGCTGTGCAAGTCTTGATATTGCCGGAAGAATTGCGTGGGTTAAACGAGGGAAGTTTTATGCTGCCTGCCGATAAGGATGCGGAAGGCGGCGGTCGCATGACCAATGGATCTGCTTCCGACGTGGGGGACGACGGCAGTTCCCGGATGTCAAACGGAAGCGTATCGGGAGCAGACGCGACATCGCTGACCCTCCAGTATCAGGGACATTCAAGAACGGTAAATGTACCCGCGGGTACGCCGGTAGTGGAATACAAGCTTTCGGGCAAGAAACCCGGTCCGGGGGACAAGATATTCGTGCTGGTCAAAAAGGGTGATCACGATGCGTTGACGGGTTATAAGATCGTATGTTTTTAATATTTATTGGATATGTCTCAGAAAAGCTTATCTTTATGGTGTTTACTTGAGTCTGCATTCGGTATATATTAATTATTCAGACAGTCCCCCCTGCTAGTTAGTCTTTGCTTTTTGCCTTCTCATCAATTTTTATTTCTTAATTATTTTTTATGAACATTTATGTTGCGAATTTGAGTTTCGACCTGCAGGACAAGGATCTTAAAGATTTCTTCACTCCTTACGGCGAAGTTACTTCCGCCAAGGTCATTATGGATAAGATGACCGAGAGGTCGCGCGGTTTCGGATTTGTGGAAATGTCTGACGATACGGCGGCCGCGAAAGCGATTGCCGAATTGAATGGCTCCATGGTAGAAGGCCGGCCCATCAAGGTTAGTGAGGCGAAGGCCAAACCGGGGAAGGATTTCAGCGGTGGCGGCGAAAGGAGCGGCGGCGACAGGAGTGGCGGCGACAGGAGTGGCGGCGAAAGGAACTTTAACAACCCTAAGAGTTATAACCAGACGCGGTATTAATCCTTTCAATTATTATAGGGAAAGCCGCTTGGGAATGCAGGCGGCTTTTTTTTATTTGAACAGAAAAAACTGTTATTATGACGGCCGAACAAATCGAATTTTACCTGGCTGATAACCGATTCGATCCAAATCGTTCCTCCATGGTCTTTTTCAAGAAAAGAATGCCGTTGGAAGGGATTTTTATCAAAACGCCGGATTATCCCGAATTGAAGAAAAAGAATTTCTGGAGGTTCGTCGTCGCGAGCAGGATGGATGAGTATCGGAATTCAAGCGATATAAACCTGTCCAGGATCTTCAATGGCGACGAGTTCACAAAGCTTGCATCAACCACCCAGAAAATGCGCACTTAGCGCAACAGCACTCTGCCATGAATATCCGGATCTCGAATATCGGCCTGAACGCCACGGACAACCAACTAAGAAAATTATTCGTCCTCTATGGGACTGTCGACTATGCGACGGTGTACAGGAACTCCCTTAACGGACGATCATTAAAAAGCGGAGAGGTCCGCATGCCGGTAACGGCTCAGGCAAGACAGGCAATAGCATCGCTTGACAGAACGGTATTCGATGGAAACATCATTTCGGTAATCGAGCTTCCCGCAGAGCTTTACTGACAAGAACAATAAGATCGCAGGCGCGGTCAACAAAATATTTAATTTATATGAGCATGACTAAAAAAGTTACAGGTATTGAACTTCTAAAACAGAATTTCGCTAACGTAGAAACTAAATTTATTTCTTTTTTCGAGAAAGGTCAGCCACGGTGGCCGTCGGAAAAACATGATTACCTTCGAAATCATCATCAAAGCTTCGAACGATTTCTCCCGCAAACAATTTCCTGGGAGCGGCTGCAGGTGAACGATCTTCCGGCCGATATTTTGCAGGAGAGCCGCGCCGCCTTCGATGCATTCAAGCGGGATGAAGAGTATCCAACTCCCGCGAGCGATGCCAATTAAGCGACAGGTTAGCCTACCTTTTTATATTTTTTCAAAAATTCCTTTTTCGAATCCTTATACCAGGAAACCATCCTGAGCTTACGCAACGTATAAATATAGACCCAGGCGAGGTCCAGTTGGCCGGGAAGAAATCCGGCGCGGGCGCTGCCGGGAAAAAGATGGTGATTATTGTGCCATTCCCCTGCCAGCAAACCGGGTCGTGATTGGTTGATGGAAAGATTGCTGCGATCGAAGTCGAGGCCATCCCGATGTTTATCTTTTCCGCCGCCGTGGCCGGAATAATTAAAAGCGCGTACGAGCATAAACCAAAGCATAGCGGCGCTGAAGATGGCGCAGGCGAGGGCAGGGCCACCGATCAAAAAAAGTACCGAAAACCAAAAGATCCAGTTGAGCGCCCACATACCGATGGTGTATATCGGAGATGAAAGCGAGCCCCATTTTTGATATTGCCGCCAGGAATTCAGCTTTACACCGGTATGTTGCATAAAATGTAAGGCCTTTTTGTGAGCATCCTCATCCAGATAAGGGGAAACCCGTTGATGATTGTATTCCGCGAGCATACAATACCAAAAGCCACCCCGCGGATTATAAGGGTCTCCGGGCTCGTCCGATTTGCAGTGATGTACGTGATGGGATACGACATAGCTCTCTTCCGGCAATGTTTTGATCACAAGGTTTTGCGTGATGATCCGCCACAGCGGGTGGCTGAAGCCGTAGGATTTATGCGTGCAATACCGGTGAAACCAGATGGTCCCATGGGTGCCCATGATCACCATGCTGTAAACAACGATTGCTATCACCAAATACCAGGAAAAGTACCTGAACAGGAACAGGACGAGGAAGGGCGTCATCCCTGCCAGCGTAAGAAAGCTCACAAACGAGATCCAGTTCTTTCGTGATTTGAAGATATTGATGCGGGAGAAGGCCTCTGACCAAAGTTCTTTTGAAGTGGGGACGACAAGCGCATCGTTCCTGTCTTTCCACCCATAAGAAGGCTGGTAAAGAAGGTTGTCGATAAATAAGTTGCTAACCATATTGGGTTATTTTAGAGAATATTGGATCAGCGACCCAGTTGAGGTGCAACCAGCTATGGTTTCTTTGCGAGCTATGGCTTTTGCGAGCTATGGCTTCTTTGCGACGTCTACTGCATTCCAGCCTTTCGGTCCCCTTTCGACGGTGAAATTCACTATATCGCCTTCCTTGACGGGATAGGTAGTCTGATTAATGTGAAAGAAGACCTTTGTACCATCGTTTTGAATGATAAAGCCAAAGCCTTTGGAATTGTCAAAATAGTCAATCCTTCCTTCTTTTAGCGGATCTTCGGCCTCTCTCCATTTTGGTACGCCGATCTCGATATCCTCGGCGTTGACAATCTTCATTTTTCTGGGGTCGGGCGGGGTGGAACTTATGTTACCGTCTTCGTCAACATAAGCAAGCATTTCATTCAGCGGCCTCCCTTTTGCCTGGTTGGCCCGCCGTTCTTCCATTTTTTCCCGCTTTTCGCGTTTTTCCTTTTGACGCTGTTTCTCTTTCTCCCGCTTATTAAAGGTCTCTTTTGATTTCGCCATATTTTTCTTGTTTTCCCCGCCGGCCGATCATAACACTACCAACGGTTTCTTTTGAATCCGCCGCCGTCATTGCCGCGGAAAGGTTTTTCCTCTTTGGGCCTGGCCTCCACTACTTTAATATTCCGGCCATCTACCGTGGCCTCATTAAGTTCCGCCATTGCCTTTCTGGCTGCCTTCTCGTCGTTCATTTCGACGAAACCGAATCCCCTGGACTGACCAGTGGTCCTGTCATTGATGACTCTGGCGGAAGAAACCTCGCCGTAGGGCGTAAAAAAACCTTTCAGTTCCTCATCGCGGACATCGAAACTGAGATTGGAAACATACATATTCATACTCTAACAATTAATAAATGACAGTTGATTTGAGGAAAGCAAAAAGCAAAAACGACTACAATGCAGAGCAGGATAATTGCTGTTACTGGATGCGAGGCTCAAAATAAAGGGTGAAGATAGACCTTTATTTGCACATTGCAGCCAATTTTTTGGTAAAAGAGCCATTTCTGCCGTTTAAATGGATTTTGGGACGGTATGGTAATTTTTATTAACTTAGGTTATGCAAATAAGAGTCGGCAATTTGAATATAATGACCACGGCGAGACAATTGGCCGAACTTTTTCTTCCTTTTGGCAAGGTGTCTTCCTCCAAGATAGTGTGTTCCGACCCGAAGGGGCGTTCGCGGGGGATGGGGTTCATAGAAATGGACAGATTCTGCGGGAAGCAGGCTATCGGGAAATTGCACCAACTGAAGTTCATGAATTCCTATATCGACGTGGATGAAGTCTTGGGCTAAAGTATCTCAATAAATCCATCCGTTCCATTCACCCGGATCCGCTGTCCGTCTTTGATCAGCCTGGTGGCATGCTCCACTCCGACAACCGCCGGCAAGCCATATTCACGTGCAATAACCGCTCCATGGGTCATCAGTCCGCCAACTTCGGTGACGAGCCCTTTTATGGATAGAAATAATGGGGTCCAGCTGGGGTCAGTAAATTTGGTGACCAATATATCTCCCTCTTCCATATCGGCATCTTCCATGTTAATGACGACGCGCGCCCGCCCCTCTGTCAGGCCAGATGAAACAGGTAGACCGACAATGGCATCGGCCGGCAGGCTGCTCCGCTTGTACCGACCTGTAATGATCTCACCATCGGAGGTCATAACACGCGGTGGTGTCAGGCTTTCATATAGTTTGTGGTCGCTTTTCCGGTTGGCGACGACCTGGTAATCCAGTTTGTTTGCCCGGATGACTTCCCCGAATTCTTCAAGGGTTAAGTAGTATATATCCTCTTTTTCAGGAACTACGTTGGCTTGTACAAGTCGTTCAGCTTCTTTCAATAGAGCCTGTTTATAAATGAAGTAGCGACTAATCATGTGGTATTTTGGATATTCGCGATACCCAATGAAATTCCGGATCAGATCGATCATCCGTTTGGTCTGCTTCACTTTTTGCTCCGCATCTGGCAATTTCAACAACCGATCCAATAGCTCCTTTTCCTTTCTGAAGGCTTCCATTTGTCCTTGCTCATATTTGCGCTTACCGGAGTTAGGTTCGAAGTTTCTGATGTTATTGAGGATCATCGGGACGAGTATAAGTGGTCGTTCGCTCCACCGGGGTTTTGTAATATCAATTTCTCCGGCACATCGCATCCCGTATTTGTCGAGGTACGCGACGATAGCATCGCGGCTTTCCCGTCCACCGTCAAACGTGGTAAGTTCGTTCAAAAAGTTGTTGTCCTTTACTTGTTGCAAGTAGTTAATCACTTCGGGATATGGTCGGATAATGTCTGCCACCTGCAATAGCTCCAGACCCATTTCCGCGGTAATATTGTCGCGAACGGAAAAAGAAAGCGTATCTGCCGCGCCCGTTTCATCCAACCATTCCTTCATTTTCTCATTGATCCAGGATGTTGCATTCATTGCAGTCATGAGCACACCAAAACTTTGGGGATCGGCTAAGCATTTCCTTAATCTTACGATGTCTTCCAGAATAAAATCGACCAGGTCCGATCCCGATTTCGTTTGGATAGTTTGTCGCAAGTCTTCCACAGCAGCCTGCCTGCTGCCGATCAGATCAGCAACAATTGACGGATCATAATCGGTTAAGGTTTGATAGTCAACCGACGGCTTGGCTTGTGCGTCGTTCGGTAGCGGTTCTATGAAATTTTTTCTTTCGATGATGGTCGTCAGTGCGTCTTTTATGAGCGGATCGGATTTTCCAAGGACGTTTACTAAAATATCTCTTTTTGTAGGCGAAGCCAGATCGGGTGCGACGTCGACAAATAACCTCCCACCGGCTGTAAACATCGGCCGGGCGGTTGTCAGCCTGAAAAAAGACAATCCCAATGGTTTCATAGGATCCGTCATCATTTGCTGATGACCTACCGATACGTAAACGTGATTTTCCCGGTCGTTTGTTTCAGGGATCGGATATAGGGTAGTGACGGGTCGACTTTGGAGAATATAAAATTTTTTATCAGCCAAACACCATTCGATATCCTGCGGGCATCCAAAATGGGTTTCGATCTGTCTTCCAATGCGCGCCAGTTGCAGGATCTGTTGTTCTGTAAGCGTTTGGTTATTTTGTTGAGCAGTCAGGAACTTATCAACGATCTCCTCCTCCTCCACTTTATAACGATCGGGGGATACCAGGCCGGAGACGAACGCTTCTCCCAATCCGAAACCGGCTTCGACGGATAGCAGCTTTCGGTTGCCGGTGATCGGATCGGCGGTAAACATGATCCCTGAAACTTCCGGGGAAACCATCTTTTGAACGATAACGGATAAATGGACCTGGCGGTGATCATAGCTGTTCCGAATTCGGTAGGTTACCGCCCGGTCTGTAAACAGGGAAGCCCAACATTTGCTGATATGCTTCAGGATGGCCTGCTTTCCGAAAATGTTTAAGTACGTATCCTGTTGGCCGGCGAAGGATGCGGTCGGCAGGTCTTCTGCGGTAGCGCTGGACCGAACGGCGAAGGCGTCACTTTCTCCAAACGTCGTGAGGGCGGCTGAAATCTCTTCTAATATATTTTCTGGAATGTGTGTTCTTTCGATGGCTGCCCGGATCTTTCCGCTTATTTCGCTGATATTTTTTCTGTCTTCTGCCTTAAAACGCGATAGTTCATTCAGCAGGTCGTTTAATTCGGGAATGTTCGCGGTGATTGCCTCATACGCTTCGGTGGTAACACAAAACCCATCCGGGACATGTATTTCTTTGAGCCCGGACAGTTCGGCTAAGTTACCGCCTTTGCCGCCCACAGCCATGCGGTTTGTTCTGTCGATCTCCTGAAAAGAAAGAACATATCTGTTCATATATTTTCTCCTTTTATGGACGGAAAATGTTTCTTAGGGCGTGCAGTCGAAAACGGACATGAAGGGAGTGAATTTGGTTTCATTTAACGTAGTGAACCCCGCGCGATAGAAAGCGTTCTTCCAGGTAGACCGGGAGAAAAAGTGCGTGAAGCCCACGGAAAAGGCAATGAAGTTCGGGAAATCGCGGAGGTGCTCGATCAGGACTACTTTTCCGTCCGGTTTGCAGAAGCGGCGGCATTCCTTTAAGAAGGCGACCTTTTCTTTATTCGATCTTATTTCGTGGACGGCGGAGAGCAAAAAAACAATATCGACGGAACGATCCGCCAAGGGGATGGAGTCGGATGCGACCTGGCGGGTATCGGGATAGCCGGGGCTTACCTTGCGGGCCCGGCGGATCGCCGCTTCGGTATGTTGTTTCGGGTTGTAAAAATCGAGCGCTTTGAGATCGGCGTGGGGGAATTTGTCTTTTATGAGAAAACTGGTTTCGTCGAAACCGGCGGAGATATTGACGATCAGGTTTGCGTTTTGTCGTTCCCGGATGAGGTCTTTCATCCAATGCAGGTCGTAATAGCCTGAAAAATCATAGACATAAGCGGAGATGATCAAGGGCATGATCAGGCCGTAAAGGAAGGCGGCGACGATGATCCAAAAGAGCGGGGCCGGCCATTTTACAAGGGAACGGCTTATCAGCAAAATCAGCAGAGCCCCCAGCCCGATCACGTAAAAATGGCGGTTAAAACTTAGGATATTCAATACCCCCTGGAATTTTCTTCTTTTTGGGACCATTGCTCGATTTTTCCTTTTTTCCAATAGTAAGGGATGTCGCGGATAATAAACGCATTTGCGAGTCTGACATCCGGCAGATTCAGCCTGTCGATGAATGAAAACTTTTGCTCCAGGACCTTGACCGGCGCCGGTTTCCAATTTTCCCGGACGCCCTCGATAATCAGCACCTTCTTGTCGGCGGGGTTATAGGTAAATGTAAACGGCAAGGGTCCGGCAAACCTTCTGGCTTCCTTCCAATCGGCAAAGGGTGATCCGGCGGGCAGCGGAATATCTTCTAGCTCCGAATTGTCGATTCGGACGCGGAAATCCGACCTGGAAGATATGATCTCCAGTGATCCTCCGTCGCGCAGTTGGCGGATATCGGTTGTGCTGTAGTTATAGTGCGTAAATATATTTCCGAAGAATTCCATTTTCTTCCGGTTGGTCTCCGATCGGAGGATGTATAGCCCGCGCAGATTTTTCCCGGCCTGATTGGTGAAGCGAACAAAGAGCCGGTATCCGATCAAAAAAAAGTCATTCCCCAGCATTCGGGGGAAGCCTTTTGGGCGCAAGGCCCTTGTCTGGACCATGGCCACGGCAAGGAAGGCCCATTTATTGTCGAAGGTGTCCAGTTCCAGGCATTCAGGAATCAAGTGCTGAAGTTGTTCCTTCGGCGCGGCAAAAGTAAGAACCAGCGAGCTTTCGAAAAATGCTTCAACTGGAAAAGGATGGTTTTTTAAAAATGAAAGCATTATACAATATCAAAAGGATAAACAAAAATGCAAATAAGGCATTAAACCGACCCCACAAAAGCAGATCAGGCGCCAGGATGAACTCAAGGGCATTCATCGTCGCGATCACGAGGGCCTGAGTGATCGCGTTTAGCTTCGGTCTGACACCGCTTAAGATCCAAATGGCCATCGCAATCTCAGAAAAACCTATCGCCCGGGTCAAGGCCGCGGCATGCACAGTGCCGGTAATTCTGGCGACTATTTCCTGGTGACGCGGCACCAGATTCAGTACTTTACAAAAAAGCCCGTTGGCGATCCAGACGGCCGCTATCAGATACTTCATTAATTACCGAATTTAAGATATATTTACTACCATGCTCAAAAACTATTTTAAAACTGCCTGGAGAAATATTTTCCGCAATAAGACAGCGACATTGATCAACCTGTTCGGCCTTTCGGTTGCGCTGGTCGCGTTCATTTTTATTGCGCTTTGGGTCCAGAACGAGCTGACCTTTGACAGTTATCATAAGGATGCGAGGGACATATATCTCGTTCAAATGAAATTCAACACGGAGACAGAGTCAAGCCCCCTGACCTCCTTGCCGGTTGCAGACGCAGTCAACAAGGATCGCGGCGTCGCCGCGGTTGCCCGGATGGCCTGGTGGGCCGGCACCCTTCATGTGAACGGGCGGTTATTCGACGAGAAAGGGGGGATCGCCGTCGACAGCGATTGGTTCAAAATATTTGATTACGATGTTATCAACGGGGATATTCAGTCATTCAACAACCATCCGTATTCGCTCCTTTTCACCCAATCCAAAGCAAAGCAGCTATTCGGCAATACCAATCCCATCGGGCAAATAATAAAACTGGACACCACTTTATATGTGGTCAGGGCGATCGTAAGGGACAACCCCGTCAACTCCAGTTTTCAGTTTGATATGCTTGTCCCCATGGCTGCGCGGATGGTGCACCGGCAAGGAGACAAAAATAACTGGGGCAATTTAAGCTATCGGACTTTTGTAAAGGTCAATCCGCATGCCGATGTTAGTTCCATTACCGGGAACGCCACGGCGCTTTCACAAGAGTTGTCAAAAAGAACGGACTTCTCTATCGGGGTGCAACCCCTGCGGGAGCTGCATTTCGACACCAGGTCGTCCGACCCGGTATTCCGCCGCGGAAGCCGCACAGCCGTTTATGTTTTCAGCATTCTGGCCGCATTGCTGTTAATTACGGCAAGCATAAATTATGTAAATCTCAGCATTGCGAAAGCCAATGCGCGCACCAAGGAAATCAGCATCCGCAAGATCATCGGCGGCAGCCGGCTGCAATTGTTCCTCCAATTCCTGACAGAGTCATTTTTGTTATGCCTTGCTTCCCTGTTCATTTCGGTTGTCATTGTTCTCGCTACATTGCCCCTGTTCAATCAGGTGACGGAAACCGGATTCCAGTTGTCGTTCTTCTCCCCGCTACTGTGGGGTATTTTGCTTGGCACTTTGTTGTCAGCCATTTTGTTGAGCGGTGTCTTTCCGGCGATAACCATGTCCTTCTTCAGACCGCTGAACTATTTGCGCGGATTTTCGATCCTGAAATTCAGGAATACTGCAATCCGGAAGGGGCTTGTAGTGTTTCAATTCGTAATAGGGGTCGTCTTTATCATCGGGACTATTGTTATTTTCCTGCAAATGCGGCTGGCCCAAACTTCGGCAGCGCAATACAACCGATCGCAGGTTGTTTCGATCCGACTGCCCATCCAGGTATTACTGAAACTGAATTTCGATCCGCAAAAGGTCAGCCTTTTTGACCGAACCTTGAAAACCGAGCTGCAGAAGAATAGCTCCATTCAGACGGTCGCTGCAGGAAGCAATTCCATCGAGGGTTCCATGAATTCAAACGGGATTCAAAACTGGTATTGGAACGGAATGGACACCAGCTATAAGGGTCCGGTCTATTATATGTCGATTGACCCGGAGGCGAACAGTATATTCCATCTGCAACTACAGGAAGGCCGGTGGTTTAAAGAAGGCGGGGCCGATAAGCGGAATTTCGTACTTAATGAGACGGCGGTAAAAGAATTCGGGATCCGTGAACCGGCGGTTGGACAACTATTTGCCAGAAGCGGCGGTGATACGGGGGTAATCATCGGCGTGATAAAAGACTATAATTTCAGTTCGCTATATAATAAGGTCGGGGCGATGGTCATATCCGGCAACGACGGCGCCGAATTGCAGACGGAATTGTTTGCCAGGATCCCTGCCGGCGGCATTCCGCGTGCCATGGACGCTATTACGGCGACATGGAAACAATTCGTTCCCGATGCGCCATTGGAGTACCAGTTCATGGATCAGGCCTTTGACAACTTGTATAAGGATGATCTGAAGTTGACCAGGCTTGTAATTTTGTTCAGCTGCATATCCATCGCTATTTCCGCGTTGGGGCTGTTCGGCCTGGCAGCTTTTGTGGCGGAGCAAAGAACGAGGGAGATAGGCATCAGGAAAGTTTTAGGCGCGTCCGTTGCCCAAATTACAACAATGCTATCGAAGGATTTCGTCAGGCTGGTCATGATTGCCATTGTGATCGCTTCGCCCGTAGCCTATTGGGCAATGGACGCCTGGCTGCAACATTTTGCCTACAGAATAGATATCAGCTGGTGGATATTTGTTGCGGCGGGCGCGGTGGCGTTGTTGATCGCTGTGGCTACCACAAGCGGGCAGGCGATCCGGGCGGCGATAGCGAATCCGGTAGACGCATTGCGAAGCGAGTGAACCGGAAATTGTCGAAATATTCCATCCATTTGTTGCGGATTGAGATAAAACTGGCGTTGTCAAGGATCTGGTCTTGACAAATGTCAAGCGCATTTCTTGCCGTAGGTCATCGGCTGCGGGCGCAGGTTGATGCAATTTTGTGCTGGCCGTTATATACGGTTAAATTATTAAATCACTAAAAATTAATGTTATGTTAACGCAAGAAGTAGCTACCCGGACAGCATGGAATATCGACCCCATGCACAGCCAGATCGGCTTCAAGGTAAAACATCTGATGTTTACCAATATAAGAGGGGTTTTTGGGGAATATGAAGCCAGGATCACCACCGTAGGGAGCGACTTTACCACCGCCGAGATCGACATGTCGATCAGCGCAGCCTCCGTCAACACGAATGATGTGAAAAGGGACGGTCACCTGAAGAGCGCGGATTTCTTCGATGTGGAGAATTTCGGCGAGGTGAACTTCCGGGGCACGGGGTTCCAGAGGACCAGGGCGGACAATGAATTTGTCCTTTATGGTGATCTTACGATCAAGGGTATTACCCGGCCGATAGAGCTGCTGGCAGAAATCAGCGGGGTCATGAAAGATCCATGGGGGAATGAGAAATTAGGGGTCAGCCTTCAGGGTAAGATCAACCGGAAAGATTGGGGACTGAACTGGAATGCCGCCTTGGAAACCGGAGGAGTGCTCGTCGGGGACGAGATAGTGCTGGAGATCGACGTTCAACTGGCAAAGCAGGCATAGTTCAAAAATGAAAGCCACAAGCAGAACACACGAAGGACGGGTGGCGCTGGTGACAGGCGCAGCCCAGGGGATTGGTCAAGCGATCGCATTGGCATTGGCAGAAAGGGGGGCGAGGGTGATCGCGACCGATCTCCGCCTCCCGCAAGTAACCGCAGACAAGATCGGCGCCGCCGCAATGGCGTTAGAACTCGATGTAGCACAGGAAGAGGCTTGGCGTTCGGCATTTCAAAAGAGTCAGGAGGTGGGCGGTGTCGATATTGTCGTGAATAATGCAGGTTATTTCCCCAACAGGCCGATCGACGAGCTGGATCTGGCGACCTGGCGAAAGACGATGGCCACGAACCTGGATTCTCATTTTCTGAGCGCGAAATTCTTTTTGCCGGCGATGAGGGCGAAAAAATGGGGACGTTTCGTCGGGATTTCGTCCAATATGGTGGGACTGGCGATACCCGGCATGAGCCACTATATCGCCACAAAGATGGGTATTATCGGTTTTATGAGAGGTCTGGCGAATGATGTTGGGGACGATGGGATAACGGCTAATGCTGTCCTGCCGGGCCTTACCAATACGCAGGCAACGGCGGATCAGCCGGAGGAAATGAAGCGTGCCACCTGGGGGCAGCAGGCCATCAAGCGGCTCGGAGAGCCGGGCGATATTACGGGGGCGGTTTTGTTCCTGACCAGCGACGATGCGGCATTCATCACGGGTCAGGCGATTGTGGTGGATGGCGGCCAGTACCGGTTAGGGTAGTGTTGGAACGAGGGGCACGGGCACGGATCCTGCTGAGGGTTTCCGGCGAAATTCCGAGATAGGACGCGATCATATTCTGGGGGAAACGTTGCAGGAACTGGGGATAGGTATTTGCCAGGTCGTCAAACCTTTCTTCAGCAGTCATACTGAGCGCGGAATGGATCCTTTTCTGGGTGGAAATGGCCAGTTGCCTATCCATGGCCTTAACGGTAAGGTCGAAGCTCCGGATCTGATCTCTAAGCTCCAATGCGTGTGCGGGCGTTATGACAAGCAGTTCCGTGTCCTCCAATACTTCGATGTTATAGCGGGAAGGGGTGAGTAAATTAAAGCTCTCGTGATCCCCCAGCCACCAGGTCTCCAGGGAAAACCGGACAATGTGCTCGTGGCCCTTTTCGTCGACGGAAAACATCCGGGCTGAACCCTTGACAACAAAAGCGATATTCCTGCAAACATCACCTTCCTGGAGGAAGTATTGCCGCCGGCGTAACGATCTGGGGCGAAATTTTGCTTCGATAAGCACTTGTTCATTGGCAGTCAGTTGCAGTCCCGACCGGGTCTCTATATAATGAAACAGGGTTTCGTACATGAGCGGAAGGCAATTAATACGCTAATTTACAATATAAATCATTTCAATTAGCCCAGGATATTTGCCGTTGGGTTTTCCGGGGATAAGCTAAAATTGTTTTAAATAGCTGGCCTTAAATATGAGATGGTTTTCCGTTTGAGATTGGACCGGCGGTTCGGTCAATTGGCTGTTGACGCCGCGGTTGTAAATCAGGTAAATATAGCTTAGTGGAGAGTATTCCCAGGCCAGCCGCAGGTTCCAGGCGGTGGAATTGTTGAGGGAATTCCGTTGATAGATGCCGCTCAGCTGAAGGCGCGGGTTGAGGGCAAAGCGGCCCTGAATGATATAGAGATTGACCGAGGTGCTGGTGTCATTCATGCCTACGTGCACAAAATGATTGCGATTGAATTCGCCCTGAAAGGAAATGTAGGGGATCGGGGCGAACTGGAGCTTGTAGTCGCCCGTGACCAGGCGGCCATTGAAATAGGTGCCGATCGTATAGTTGACCTGGGCGTTCACCATTTTGGAGGGGTCGCTGGAAAAATAGATCTGATGGTTGAGGTAGTGGTATTTTCCGGGAGCGATATTGACGTTGAGCGGGGAGAATGTGGATGTCAGGTTCTGCCAAATGAAGTCGAAGCCATAACCTAAAAAGCCGCCGTCTTTGAAGTTGAACCAGATGGGGAATATGGGCAGATCAGCTTCAGAAAATTGGCGGGTCGAGGCCGTGTAGTATAGTTCGGGGAGGATGCCCGGGGAGAAAGCAAGGAGGAACCGCTTGAAAGGAAGAAGCTTTCCGCGATAAAACCAATTCATGCCCGGAGTGGTCCCTATGACGTCGCTTCGTGAGATGAATCCCATTTGCGGGTCAAAGTCTTTGGTGATAACGGATTCTGTCAACCAGATCTCGTGGTTGTTGGTATTACTCAGGTACTGGACGATGCCGCCAAATCCTTTAGCGCCTGTATTGGAGGTCGTCGTTTGGGTAAAGATGGCTTTGATGGAGTTGGATTCGCCGAGCCGGAAAAATCCGTCGAATGTGGATTCGATGTTGGTGGCACCCGGTTGTTGGCGTACGGTCACGAGGCCCCCTACCCGATCCTGTTTGGCGAAGTTCTCCGAAAACCTGCCTACGAAAAAATCCGTTGGAGGCCCACCGTTATAGCCTTGTTCGCGGATGACCATGGCCCCGTAGTTTGATGTCGCGGAGCGATGGACGAAGCGGCCGCCGCCGATGATGGGGATGAGGTTGCCGCTCGTATCGAGGCCGATCGTCCGACTGTTGAAGGGCTGGTAACGCATGGAGCCGCCGCCCTGATCGGGTGTCATGCTGACCTGGAGGCCGAAAAGGGAGGCGTTCTCGAGGAAGAATTGCCGTTTTTCGGGGAAGAAGACGTTAAAGCGGGTGGTATTGTTGACCTGTTGTTCCACGTCGGCCTGCGCAAAATCGGTATTCGCGGTAAGATCGAGTACGGAGTTGGGGGTCACGGCCCATTTGAGATCGCCGCCATATTTGAAGCTGGAGCTATGCGGCGTCTCGGTGCTGCCGAAATTTGTGTAGCGATCATCCGAAGCCAGGATATAGGGATCGATGGTGATATTGGTGGTAGGGGGCGGAGGGCGGAGGTTGGTCAGGACGCCGGCGTAGTTCATGTGCATGGCCGAGAAGATGCGCGGGAACGGTGAGAAGGCGCTGATCTCATTGGAGAGACGGCGGTTGCGGTAGGCATTGAACCCCCAGCTTTGAAGCGTGTCGGTCGTATAGGGGTAACGCAGTGTTTTCCAGGGGAGGGCCATTTCGGCGGTCCAGCCGGTGTCTGTTCGGTTTGTGCGTACGCTCCATATCCCGTTCCAGTCGATATCATAATAGAGGTCGTCAAAGGAAAGCAGGTCACGCTGGACACCATAAGCGTTGGTTGCAAACACGATCGCATTACGCTGGTCGTTATAGGTATCGAATGAGAGGTTGAAAAGATCGTGGCGGGTATAGTCGAAGTCTCTTAAAAAATCGGTAGCCATAATGGCCTTTTTGCCCTTAGGGTCTTTGCAGATCACTCCGATGTAAAGATATTTTTGGTTGTACAAAATCTTGACGATGGTAGCGAATTTCGAGGGTTGCCCCTGGTAGGGTTCGACCTGGATGAAGTCGGTGGCGCCGGGCGCCAGTGCCCATTCGGGCTCATCAAGCTTGCCGTCGATCCGGATGGTAGCCGTGATCGGGATGGCCTTGAGTTCGCGGCGGTGGGGGTTGGGCTTAAAAAAATCTGTCTGTTGGGCCGAAGCGGTGACGGCGATACATAAGCAGGCAAACGTGGCGTATCCTTTCATACTTTTCCTACAGCTTCAGGTCTATTTTGCTTTTTTCCGCTGTTCGAGCATTGCGGTAACGCTTATTTTTGCACAGTCGGCAAAGAGCTGGCGGATAATTTCCAATGGTACATTGCTGTCCGTTTTGAAATTGATACAGCCTTTTTGGAACTCCATATCGGGCAACAATACCTGGTATTTTGCGTGCAGGGGAGAACCGCCATAAATGGGCATAATGTGCATGGACATGTAATTCTTTACGCTTGCGAGCCCATATTTAAAATTTCCTTTCTCCTTATACAGGATCATTTCCTTCCCCATCATCGTACCGACTTCAGCCACGACTGTCGGGTCTTCCTTTAATATGATGGAATGGAGGCTGGAGAGGATATTCTTTCTATCCGCTTGTTGCCTGGAAATGTAGTCTTCGGCGGTCATGAATTAAATATACGAAATCTATCAATGTGCTTCGCGGTTCGCATTTTTGTAGACCCTTGGCATAATGGTGGTTGGGAGAAAGGCCAGGAACAGGGCTCCGGCGAAGCCCGCAATAGCTCCGATGGTGAAGTCACTTTGGAGGATCAATCCGGGTCTCAGGCCATAGCGGACGACGAAATACACGAGGATCCAAAACAATACTCCAGTCACCAGGCCGGGCGAATATTCCTTATAGCGGATGGACCACCAGATATGCACGGTTATCATGTGAAAGGCCCGTTCGAAGGTCCAGAATAGCGGGAGGATGATCCAGTGGCCGCCGAAAGCATCGTATAGACTAAGGCAGATGACGATCACTGCGATTACCGCCGCATTGAACCAAAAGAACATTTCGATGTGGTATTGGGGCCACCAGTGTTCCTTTACTTTTTGGACGAATCCGCCACCGATCAATGTCTCGTCGATGATATGGATGATATAGGCGGCTAGTACGCCCCAGAAGAGGATGCTTAGGATGTTGATGGATGTCATAATGTTTGGATGCTGCAAATTTCGTGCTCGGGACTTAGGACCTCTTCTTCATTTATTTTCCATTTTATTCCTCAAGATTTTAATAATTTTAATCAAATTCTTGATTATGGAACTTCTATTGCGGCAGCTTTAAACAATTGCTTGTAGCCGTGTCCCGCCTTAACTTTTGAAGATCCTTCTTCCCTCGATGCCCGGATTGACGGAAAGATAAGCTAATGCTCCAGCAGAAACGGAATCTCAGAGCAAATAGAAATAAAAAGGGCCACGATCGATGGCCCTTTTTCGAAAAACTTAACCTGCAAGCTTAATTAACCTTTTATCGTTAAACAGCGGCATCGCAGGGATACAGCACAAAACTAACAATAAATAAATTAAAAATTAAATAAAAATAATAACAATTTATTGAGGGATTAGTTCAAAAATTACCTACAAGTGCCTAATAGTCAATTCCATACGGCTATATCAGCTCCGCGATTCGAAAGGTACCTCCAGGCCAGCGGCGACCAAGGGCGAGCGATTGCTCTGTATCAGGCAAATATAACATTGTCTCGACAACTCTATGGCGTAATCGGAGTGTTTGAAGTCATCCTGAGAAATTCAATTGACAGATATATGATCGCTCAGCAAGGAAATGAGTGGTTAGAAAATGCCGTAACTCCTGGCGGTTATTTTGATATAAGCTTCGGTTGTGAAGATATATTTCATTATGTCCAAGAGGCCATCCATAAGCTTGGGGCAAAATATACGCATGATGCATTGATTGCCAATCTGACATTTGGTTTCTGGACATACCTGTTCGCCCCTAAAGAATTTGCTGCATCTGGTAGTACTTTATTGGGGGCCTTCCCTAATCGCCCCTTTGGAACAAAGCAAAAAGTAGTCTTTCAGAACTTGATCAAGATAAATGACCTTCGCAATAGAATTGCTCATCACGAACCAATTTGCTTTGAAAATAATACAGTGTCGACAAATCGAACAGAAAGGAGATACAAATTAATATTGGAATTATTACAATGGCTAGGGTGCAATTCCAATCAGATTTTGGCAGGTATAGATGAAGTTAGCCGACCTCTTTCATATATCAGCAGAATAAACGTCAAACGACTCTTTTAAGGAAGCTGTGATCGGATAGTCGGCAGCGTGATGGAGAGGCTTGGAGATCAGTAGGCGGAAGCCGGGGGCATTTGCTCGGCGTGGGCGAAGGCTGATTTAGCGCGGGCGAGATAGTCGGCGGCGCTGTTTTTGTGCTGAGCCGTAAGGGCCTGGGCGAGACCGAGGAGGGACCAGCCGTTGCCGGGGTTCTGGGTCAGGTCTTCGCGGTACAAACGTTCTGCTTCGGCGGCCTTGCCGAGCTTGAGGAGGAAGGCGCCGGCAAAATGGCGGGCGGGAAGGGCCCAGTCTTTCGGCTCCCGATACGATAGCCCGTCTTCGCTGTCGATGGCGTGTTGGAAGGCCGTTATCGCGGCCGCGGGTTTGTTCTCTGCAAATAATATTTCTCCTTCGAGAATTCCTTCGGCGATCCTGGACGGTTTGACTGGTTCATTGAACGGGCGAAAACGTTGTTGGAGGATAGGGTCCTTTAGCTCCTGGCGCAGACTATCGAGGCAGGCGCGGGCTGCGGTTGGGTTGCTCATCCGGATATAAGCCATGCCGCGAGCGAAATGGCTGATCAGGCTCGCATAGACCCAGCGGCTGTCGGGGAGAGGTTGGTCGAGAACAGCCTGCCATTTACCCATGCGCACCAGCACGAATTCGGGCATCATGGCGAGATACTGAAGATTGGTGGAGACAATGCCGCCTCTGGCGGTCGCGATGGTCCGGCATTTCAGGGCGGTCACGATGGCCTTGTCGTATATCCCGGCGCCCATGGCGCAAAAGGTTTCGACGGCGTCGTAGTGGATAACGTCGGGCGGCAGGTGCAGTTGCGGCGCAAGGCTGTCGTAATTATGCGCTGCCGCGTTCGCCGAGTCATTGACCGTAACCCCTTTGTCGTAGTGACCCGTGCGTTGGTAGGAGTGGCTGGCCATGTGGACCATGTGGGCGACGCCGGGCATCAGGTCTTTCAGGCGGTCGGCGCTGGCAAGCGTGGCCTCCGGATGCAGGGATGCTTCCAGCAAATGGATATGATAGTGCAGGGCGGCGGGGTGATCGGGGTCACTTTTGAGGATTGTTTCGCAGTAACTGACCAACTCGGGTGTCCAGGTTCGGGGGTTTCCCTGGTTGTCCCAAAGATCCCAGGCGTGTTCGGTCATCACGCCGTCGATATATAGCGCTTTGATGTCGTTGTCGGCTGGATATTTTGCGATCAAGGTCTTGCTGGCTTGCGAGTATGCGTTGTTCAATTGCGTCCGGCGGCTATCGGTAGTGTCCTTTGAGTATCGTTGGTTGAGCGCGACGATCATGTCCTGCTCCTTAGAGCTGGCGGTGGATGCGAGGGAATTCATTTTATCGAGGACCGGCAGGACCCAGGGAGGCATTTTGTACGTATAGGTGCTGTTGTAGTAGGGGCCCATCGCAAGCGCTTCCCCCCAATAAGCCATAGCGCAGTGGCTGTCTTTGACGGCGGCTTCTTTGAATGATGCGGCGGATTCGGGAAGGTGGTAGCTGTAGTAGAGGTTGAGCCCCTGGTCGAAATAGAATTGGGCGCTGTCGTCCTTAGTGGAGATGGGATAGTGATGATGGCCCCAGCCGGGGAATATCGGCGCGAAGCGGCCGTCGGCATCGGGGAGGATCATTTCGGGACCAGGCGGGGAACAGGAGATGGGCGGGGCGCAGGAGATAATGGGGTCGGGGCGCAGGCGCGGTTCGGTGGCGGCGGCGGGCCGCGGTGACGGCGGAGCGGGGGAAAGTAGGAGCAGTATGATTAGCCATCTCCACATTCAACCAAAAGTTACGGTAATTTTTCGGATGAGCTATTCATTTTATCTTCGCCTCCGGTCGGGTGGCAAAACCGACCTTTTTACCGTATGCGTATCCTGGTGATCGAAGATGAAAAAAGAGTGGCTGACCTGGTCCGGCGGGCGCTGGAAGACGATGGATATGTCGTCGAACTGGCGTATGACGGCGGCACGGGTAAGGCGCTGGCGTTACGCCATGAATACGACCTCCTCATCATCGATATCGTATTGCCGGGGATCGACGGGATCACCGTTTGCAAGGAAGTACGCCGGGTAAAGCCGGATATTCCCATTATTATGTTGACCGCGCTTGGTACGGTGGACGACAAAGTGGAAGGGTTGGATGCCGGCGCCGACGACTATATGGTCAAGCCCATCGAGTTCCGGGAGCTGCTGGCCCGGATCCGGTCGGTGATCAAACGCCGGGGCAGGCAGACACTGGCCCCCGCGGCCGTCCTGCGGTTGGCTGACCTCGAGATCAATTCCGGCACGTTCGTCGTCACCCGCGGGGGCAGCGAGATCGAGCTCAGCCCGAAAGAATTCAAGCTGTTGCTATACATGATGCAAAATACCGGCCGGGTATTGACTCGGGCTGAGATCGCGGAGAATGTCTGGGAGACGACGTTTGACACCGGAACAAATTTCATCGATGTGTACATCAATTACCTCCGTAAGAAGATAGACAAGGACTGGCCGGTCAAACTGATCCATACCAGGCCGGGGATAGGGTTCATCTTTAAAGAAGGCGTTTGATATGAAGATAAGGTTAAAGCTTACCCTGCTTTTTACTGCACTGTTTGCGGCCCTGCTGCTGGTCTTTGCGCTGGCCATTTATTTTTCTAATGCCAACGACCGGGAGGACGAATATTATCAGCGGCTTCGCCAGCAGGCGGTAACGAAGGCCAATCTGTTGCTGGGCGCCAAGGTGCAGCCGTCGGTGTTGCAGCTCATCTACAAAAATTCGTTGAGTTCCCTTCCGCAAGAGGAGGTGGCGATCTATGATACCGCCTTTCACCTGCTGTATCATGATGCGGTCTATATCGATCGGGTGAAGGAGACGAGGGGCATGATCGACACCATTGTCCGGCAGCATGAGATCCACTTCTATGTCAAGGACCTGCAAGCGATCGGCTTCCTTTATACGTATAACGGCAGGCATTATGTGATCACGGCGGCGGCAAAAGATGTGGACGGGCTGAGCCGGCTCCGCGACCTGCGCATTGCGCTGGCCGTGGTATTCGTGATCGCCATCCTGCTGACCTTGTTGGCCGGGACCCTCTTTTCGCGGCAGGCGTTGCAACCGGTTTCGAGGATCGTCGATAAGGTCGAAGAGATAACCGCTTCGAACCTTGACCTTCGGATTGCGGAAGGGGCCGGGAAAGACGAGATCGCCGAATTGGCAAGTACCTTCAACAGGATGCTGGACCGGCTGGAAAATTCCTTTGATGCGCAGAAGCAATTCGTCTCGCATATTTCCCATGAGTTGAGGACGCCGATGGCGGCCATCATCGGTGAATTGGAGATCACTGCGGGTAAAGGGCGTAGTGCCGCCGAGTATGAGCAAATGACCCGGCTGGTCCTCAAGGATGCCCGGCGAATCGTCCGGCTTTCGGATGGATTGCTGGATCTGGCGAGGGCGAGCTACGACCAGACCGAGATCGCGTTTAAGGAAATCCGGCTGGATGAATTGCTGCTGGACACGCGGAATGCGGTGTTGAAGGCTAATCCGGAGTATGGGGTCAATATCATATTCGAGCGGGAGATCGAGGACGATCGATATCTTTCCGTCAAAGGGAATGCCTACCTGTTAAAAGTGGCCTTCTACAACCTTATCGAGAACGGCTGTAAATTCTCTGCTGATCATGAGGCTTCGGTGGCCATCAGCTTCGATGCGGTCAATACGATCCTGCGCTTTGCCGATCATGGGATCGGGATTGCGATGGATGATCTGGGGCATATTTTTACTCCGTTCTATCGGGGCGCCAATAAGGGTTATGCCGAAGGGCATGGGATTGGCCTGCCGCTTACGTATAAGATCATTCAGCTGCACCAGGGCGAGCTCGACGTCCATTCGCGGGTGGGTGAAGGGACTACCTTTACGGTTGAATTGCCGCATTTGTCATAATGTTCTAATAATTTTCTAATTTTTTTATAATTGGTTTCTAACTCGCCGTCCTGGCGAGGCAGCTTAACTTTGCGAAGCAAAAACAAAATACCGTCGTATATGACCAGCGACAGTCATTCAGGAATCTCACATATCGTATAATCTCTCCTTCCAGGACGGCCATTCCGATAGCTTCCCGGCGGGAGGCAAATTGAGGAATCATGCTAAGCGCCCTGTCCTTTTCCACGCGTCTATTCATAGCCCTTTTGTTGGGTGCGGCCATCGGTGTCGAGCGGCAGTGGCGGCAGCGGATGGCCGGTTTGCGCACCAACACCCTGGTATCGCTTGGGGCAGCGATCTTCGTAAGCATGGCGGTAAAGATCGGCGGCGATGCGACCGGCCGGGTGGTATCTTATGTCGTTAGCGGCATCGGCTTTCTGGGCGCCGGTGTGATCATGAAGGATGGAATGAATGTCAGGGGTTTGAATACGGCAGCCACGCTCTGGTGCTCGGCTGCCATCGGGTCGTTGTCCGGCATGGGCTATATGCCTGAAGCCGTGATCGGGACCGCCTTTATTCTCCTGGCGCATCTTGTGCTCCGGCCGGTGGGTAATAAACTGAGTGCCCTGCCTATCGATAAGGCCACACCGACGCAACTCTGCTATGTATTTACGCTGAGGATGAAACAGGAGATCGAGAACTCGGTTCGGGTTCTGTTGATACAATTTATGAACGATGACGATAAGCTATTGCTGCGAACGCTGAAGAGCACGGATAACGGCGACCCGGCGGTGGCGATCGTCCATGCGGAGATTTTTGCCACTGGCAACCAAGATCAGAAGATCGAGCGGCTGGCCGGGCGATTGACCCTTGAGCCGGGAATCAGCGAAGTAAGCTGGAAGGTGGTCGGTGAAGAAAACGATCTGTAAACAACAAACTCGTAATAAGATGGGAAAATGGACTTATCGCATACTGATCATGCTTATCCTCGTGATCGCAGCAGATGTCAATTGTAACGGGTTGATGAAGAGACCGACCGGGGGAACGAACGTCCTGACTGCGGATCTGATCTTCATCGCGCTGCTTGTGGCATTATTTCTAATCTTCAAATTCAAAAGGAGGCTTTGATATGAACACGTATATCAAATCAGCCAGGAGGTTGCTTGGCGTCCGGTATCGGACTGGCAACGACAAATTATCCAATGAAGTGGACCTCTCCGCAGCAACCAAGCTGAAAAATACGGCCCGCGCGGAAAGAGGCTACCTATTCGCGATGCTTGACACCCAGGAGAGCGGGCTCAAGGAAAACCAGGTGCTGGAAAAGAGAGGCAAGTTTGGGCTCAACGAGATCAGCCATGAGAAGGCGCCGGCCTGGTATGTTCAGTTATTTCAGGCATTTGTCAATCCATTCATCGCTATCCTGATCGTAATTGCCATCGTTTCGCTGATCACCGACGTCTTCCTGGCGGCGCCGGGAGATCGTGATTACAAGACCCTTATTGTCGTTTCCATCATGGTCATGCTGAGCTCGCTCCTCCGGTTCTGGCAGGAGTACAGGAGCAATCAGGCGGCAGAAAAGCTGAAAAGCATGGTGCGGACGACGGCCACGGTATTGCGCAAGGGCGTGCTCGGGCCGGGCAGGCAGGAGGTGGACATCAAAGAGATCGTTCCGGGCGAGATCATTTTCCTTTCGGCCGGGGACATGATACCGGCGGATTGCCGGATCCTGCAATCGAAGGACCTTTTTATCAGCCAGGCGATGCTCACCGGCGAAGCGATGCCCGTCGAAAAACGCGATTACGCCATTACCAATTCGGATAACCGGACCGCGCTCGAGCTGGAAAACTGCTGTTTCATGGGAACCAATGTCGTCAGCGGAACCGCGATGGTGGTGGCGGTCAATACGGGAAGCCTTACCTATTTCGGGTCGATCAGCAAAGCGGTCACGGGGAAGCGCGCCGAGACCAGCTTTGACCGCGGCGTGAACAGCGTCAGTTGGCTGCTGATCAAGTATATGCTCATCATGGTGCCGCTCGTATTCGTCATCAACGGATTTACGAAGGGCAACTGGCTCGAGGCGCTGCTGTTCGGGATTGCGGTAGCGGTCGGCCTGACCCCGGAGATGCTGCCGATGATCGTGACGGCCAACCTGGCGAAGGGAGCGGTGAACATGAGCAAGCGAAAGGTCATCGTCAAGCGGCTGAATGCCATCCAGAATATCGGGGCGATGGATGTGCTGTGCACTGACAAGACCGGCACGCTGACGATGGATAAGATCGTGTTGGAACGGCATCTGAACGTGCTGGGTGTGGAGGACGAAGAAGTGTTGAAATGGGCCTATCTCAACAGCTATCATCAGACCGGGCTGAAGAATCTGCTGGATGTGGCTGTGCTGGAGCATGCTGAACTGCATGATTCGGTACGCGTAGAAGACTATCGGAAAGTGGATGAGATCCCGTTCGATTTTCAGCGACGGCGGATGTCGGTGGTGCTTGAGCGGGGGCATAAGCACCTACTGATCTGCAAGGGGGCGGTCGAGGAGATGCTGGATCTTTGTCCTTGGGTCTTCGATCCCGGGGAGGACAGTCAATTGCAGATCGACACCGATGATATCATTCCGATGGATGACAAGATGCGTCAAACGATCCTGGAGACCACCAAGAAACTAAATAAGGACGGATTGCGGGTCTTGCTGGTAGCGGTGAAGGAATATGAGGAGCGGCCGCTGACCTATTCGGTCGCTGATGAGAGCAATATGATCGTGGTAGGTTTTATTGGCTTCCTGGATCCGGCGAAGGCATCGGCAAAGCCGGCGATCGAGGCGTTGCATACGCTGGGTGTCGGGTTGAAGGTGCTGACGGGCGACAATGAGATCGTCACGATGAAGATCTGCCGGGACGTGGGTATTCCGATCAATCATGTGGTGATGGGTCATGATCTGGAGCGCATGGGAGATGAAGAGCTGACGGGACGGATCGACGAGATCAGCATTTTTGCCAAGCTCAGCCCGGCGCAGAAAAGCCGCGTTGTAAAAATCTTGCAGACAAAGGGACATACGGTAGGTTTCATGGGCGACGGGATCAATGATGCGGCGGCGCTCCGCGATGCAGACGTAGGGATCTCGGTAGATACGGCGGTGGACATAGCCCGGGAAAGTGCGGATATCATCCTTTTGGAAAAAGATCTGATGGTGTTGAGGAAGGGAGTGATCTATGGCCGGAGGACGTTTGGTAACATCATCAAGTACATCAAGATGACGGCCAGCAGCAATTTTGGGAACATGTTCAGCATGCTGGGCGCGAGCGCGCTGCTGCCTTTCCTGCCCATGCTGCCGATCCAGATCCTGGTGCAGAATCTTCTTTACGATATGTCCCAGATCTCGATCCCCTGGGACCGGATGGATGCGGACTATATCGAGCAGCCACGGAAGTGGGATGCGGGTGGGATCAGCAAATTTATGATCTTCATCGGACCGATCAGTTCCATCTTCGACTATGCGACTTATGCGTTGATGTGGTTTGTTTTCAAGGCTAATAGTCCGGCGAACCAGAGTTTGTTTCAAAGCGGGTGGTTTATCGAGGGGCTGTTATCACAGACGTTGATCGTCCATATGATCCGGACGAGGAAGATCCCTTTTATTCAAAGCTGGGCCACGGCGCCGGTACTGGCGCTGACGACCGTGATTATGGCAATCGGAGTATGGCTCCCGTTCTCGGGGTTTGCAGCGGCGTTGCAAATGCAGCCTTTACCGTTGGCCTATTTTCCGTGGTTGATCGGTATCTTGCTGGCCTATTGTATGCTGACCCAGGTGGTGAAAGTCTGGTTTATTCGTAAATTCCAGCGTTGGCTTTGAGGACAGTATTGTTTGGTTCTAAATACCGGATTGCTTATGGGAGAATATAGAAAAACTTTTCTTCTCGGTGGTGTTATCTTATTGGTAGGTTTTGAAGGCTGGGGTCAAAAAGTGGATTCGACGGGTAGGCTGGCGGATTCGAGTGCAGGTCAGGCGGCGTATTGGACGGCCGGAAAGATCTGGTCGTCGCATTTTCAGTTGACGATCATTAACCAGATCCATTCGGGGTTCAAAGCGAAGTACAGCGGAGTCAATAGCCTGGCGGACACCGTGGAGCCCAGCGCGACGAGCGTCACAACTACATTGTTCCTGGGTCGCCGGTTGTGGAAGAATGCAGCCTTCTATTTCAACCCCGAGGTTTCCGGGGGTGCAGGGCTAAGTTATGCGGTGGGAGTAGCGGGTGCGTTGAATGGGGAAACCTACCGGATCGGAAATCCGTCGCCTTCGATCTCTGTCGCGAGGGCCTATCTGAGGCAGATCATTCCGCTGGGCGGAGCCGGGCTTGACGACGTCGCTGATGGTCCGAATCAGTTGGAGGGAAAGCTGCCGGTCCGGCGGCTTACGATCATTGCCGGTAAGTTCTCGATGTCCGATTTCTACGACGGGAGCAGCTACAGTAAAGATCCGCGTTCGCAATTCATGAATTGGGCGCTGATGAGCAATGGCGCGTGGGATTATCCGGCCAACATCAAGGGATATACGGAGGGATTGGATGTTGAGTGGGCGGTCCCGAACTGGTCCGTGCGGGTGTCAAGCGTTGCCGAGCCAAAGATCGCGAACCATTCCGAGATGGAATATGTCTTTGGCAAAGCGCAATCGGAGACGGCAGAGATCGAGCACGACTGGTCGTTCGGCAAGCAGCCGGGGGCGGTCCGGTTGTTGTTCAGCTACACGGACTCGCGAGCGCCTTCTTATAAGGCGGGGCTTGCGGCGATTGCGGATAATGATACGATCACATTGAAAATCATTTCCGGGAATGCGGAAAATCCGAATTATGGCGGACATAAACGTGCGATCTGTCTGAATGCGGAGCAGTCGCTTACCGACAATATCGGCGTATTTGCGCGGGCGGGATGGAATGACGGCAAGTATGCGACCTGGGCGTTTACCGAGATCGATCAGACGCTGAGCGGCGGGTTTTCCTTTAAGGGCGCACGATGGGGCCGGGATGGTGACGTGGCTGGTGTCGCGGGGGTCATCAATGGGATTTCCTCCGAACACCGGGCATTTCTGAAGGCGGGAGGATATGGTTTCATTATTGGGGACGGAAATCTGAATTATGGGCATGAGGAGATCCTGGAAACCTATTATAACGCCAGGCTATTCCCCGCGGTTTTCGTCAGCGCGGATTACGAGTTTGTCAACCATCCGGCGTATAATAAGGACCGGGGGCCGGTGCATGTGTTTGCGATCCGGGCGCATTTCGAGTTTTAATTAAATCTACTATTATGAAATGGCTGCTGCTTCTCTTTTTCGTAGCCGCTTCTTTCTTTGGCTACGCACAGACCTATGCTATCCTGGCGGACCGGCTTATCGATGGTAAGAGTGATCAGCCGCTGTCGAACCCCACGATCATTGTGCGACAGGGTAAAATTGTCGATATCAATTTCAACCGCGTTATTCCGGATTCGGCCATTGTTATCGACCTCAAAGGGCAAACGCTGTTACCGGGACTGATGGACGTGCATACGCATCTGTTGGCTGACGGGCGCGAGTATGACAAGGATCTTTATGGCAATTCGCCTTCCTATCGCGCGGTGCGGGCAGTCATGCATTTGAAGACGGCGCTGGGTAATGGCATTACGACATTGCGGGATGTCTGTTCGGAAGGCGCCGGGTTTGCTGACATAGACCTGGCCAGGGGGGTGGATTCAGGTTTTGTCGACGGACCGAGGGTCTTTCCGGCGGGGCCGGGGATTGCTGCCACTGGTCAATATTTTCCTTCTGCCCGCGAACAGAACTGGACGATCGATCTGCCCTACGGCACGCAATTCGCTACGGGAGCGGATGAATGCGTGAAAGCCGTAAGGGAGCAGCGTGCGAGGGGTGTAAAGTGGATCAAGATGTACGCCGACTGGTATTCTCCGACCTTCAGTCCCGAAGAAATGAAGGCGATCGTCAGCGAAGCCAACAAGTTGGGTATCCAGGTGGCGGCCCACGCCAATAGCAGCACCGGGATCCGGCTAGCCATCGAGGCGGGTGTCCGGTCTATAGAGCACGGGGTCAGGTTCAACGATTCGCTGATCCGACTGGCGCTGGCGCACGGTACGTATTGGTGTCCTACATTGACTGTTCTTCAGGGTTGGCCTGACCCTGTCCTGGATACGATGTATAAATATCTAAACCGCGCCTACAGAGCAGGGGTTCCGATCGTCATGGGCACGGATATCGGGAGTATCCCGTGGGATATCAATGAGGTGGGCGAGTTGGAGTTGTATGTCCGAAAGGGTGGGCTAACGCCGATGGATGCGATCAAGACGGCGACGCTGAATGCCGCGAGGCTGCTTCGGATCGATAATAAGCTGGGACAGATACAGAAAGGTTATATCGCCGATATCATTGCGGTGAAAGGGAATCCGCTGGAAGATATTTCGCTGATACAGCAGGTCGATTTTGTCATGAAGGAAGGAAAAGTTTATAAACGGCCATGAGCATGGGACGTCGCATAAAGCAGCTTAGAAAAGAGATCCGGGCGGAGCGATTGCGGGGGTGGGAGTTGATGAAGCGGATCGGCGAGTCGGATAGTGGAGTATTCGGTGAATCCGGGGAAGAGTGCGAAAAGGTGGGATATGACGAAATGGATGTCTTTTTCAATTCTTTGTTAGATGTGGGGGAGATGCCGGTACCGATTGTCGAACTGGAACGGGATATGGTAGAGTACTATAAAACACCGGCGCGGGTTGTTGTTGAGTTGGCGGCGCGGATGGTGTTTGGGCCGGAGGATGTCTTCTATGATCTTGGGTCGGGGCTGGGGCAAGTGGTGCTGTTGGTCCATTTGTTGACGGGAATGGCGGCGAGGGGTGTGGAGATCGAGCCGGCTTATTGTGGGTATGCGCGGAAGTGCGTCAAGCGGCTTGGGTTGTCGGGTGTTGAATTCGTTGCGGGGGATGCGCGGGATGCCGATCTGTCGGCCGGGACGGTGTTCTTTCTTTTTACGCCATTTAAGGGGGAGGTATTTTGTCAGGTGATGGGGCGGTTGAAGGCGCTGGCGGTTGGCCGGCGGATCAGGGTGATCGGGTATGGGCCGTGTTCAGCGGAGATTGAGCGGCTGGATTGGTTGAGGCGGGAGGGGGATGGGGGCGACCGAGAAACCGGGACCAGCGGGGTGTATTCGTTACAAATCTTTAGCAATTCTCACGAAGATAATTAAAGACATGACTGACCTAAACTTGTGTTATGGACAATCGTCAACTCGCCGATGAAGTGTTGCGCTGCTGGAGGATCAATAACGAGGTAGATATCATTTTGTTGAGGGCCTTGCCTGCGGTCATCTGGCCAAAGAAGATCCCGGGCTATCAGCACAAGACGGTCCGGATGATGGGCGCGCATTTGCACAATTGCCGTTGCATGTGGATTCGCAATCTGGGGCGAAAATGGAAGATAACGGCTCCGGATCACGTGGATAACAAGGAGGTGTCCGTAAAGGAGCTGATCGCGGCGCTGAAGGAGAGCTCGGATACGATGCAGGAACTGGTGGCCACGGGTCTCGACAACAATAACCGGCTGGCCGGCTTTCCGCCGGGCGCAGTACAGTTCATGCATTATATGGTGGCGCACGAGGCGCATCACCGGGGGCAGTTGATCATGGCGTCCAGACAGCTGGGGTACCCATTCCCCGCACCCGTGATGGGGAAATTGTGGCAGTGGTCAAAATTGTGATCGCCAGGCGGACAACGAGCGTATCGTAATCGAACATTCAAAGAGCTGTGGGACCTGGTACGTGATTGATAACCAAACTATTCTATTTCTGGCATTGTGTTGGCGCCCGAATGTTGGTCCAAAACCATTTTCATGTTAAAAAGTTACTTCCTGCTGGCCTGGAGAAATCTTCTCAAGCATAAGACCTCTTCGATCGTAAATGTCAGCGGGCTAGCTCTTGGGTTGGCCACCAGCATTTTAGTGATGCTATTTCTTGTGGATGAATTCAGCTATGACCAATTCCATAAAAATATTTCCCAACTCTACATGGTGATGCGAAATCAAAAGGTGGCGAATGGGATCGCGACCCGTGAAACGACGGCGGGCCCGATGGGGAAAGCGCTGGAGGCCGTGATGCCGGTGGTGGTGCATTCGGCCCGGCAGGCCGGGATGTGGGGAATGGCGCGGGTTGGGGACAAGCAGCTTTCTATTAGCGGGATATATGCCGATCCCGCCTTCTTTCAGATGATGACTTTCCCGGCGCTCGAAGGCGATCCTGTTGCCGCATTGAAGGACCCGGCCGAGGTAGTGTTGACAGAGTCTGCGGCGAAGAAACTGTTCGGAGCCGCGCCGGCCATGGGTAAGGTCTTTGTTATCCAGGATACCGTAGCGGTAAAGGTCGGTGCGGTGGTTCGGGATGTCCCCAGAACCAGTACGATCCAGTTCGATTGCGTCCTTCCGTTCGCTGCGTTCGAGCCGCAAAATGACTGGTTACAAAAATGGGATAATAACCAAATCCTGACCTATGTGGAATTACGGCCGTCGGCCGATATCGCTGCTTTCGAGCGGCAGGCCACTACCCTACTGCAGACACACAGCAATGATCCGACGGTTTCGCAGTTCCTTATGCCGATGGCGAGGATGCATTTACATTCCGGTTTCAACAATGGCAAGCAAACCGGCGGGCGGATATATATCGTAGTGCTGATCGTCATTCTGGGTTTGTTCGTGCTGGCGATCGCGTGTATCAATTTTATGAATATTGCCACGGCCAGATCAGAAGCGCGGGCGCGGGAGGTGGGTATCCGGAAGGTGATGGGCGCTACGCGGAAGGTGCTGATGTTACAGTTCTTTTGTGAGGCGATCACCATCGTGTTCCTTTCATTGGGTGTTGGGTTGATGCTGAGCCGGGCGGTCATTCCGGTTTTCAATCGGTATATGAATGTGAATATTGAATTGACCCTGACCGATTGGCGGGTTTGGGCCGGAATGTTGGCGATCGGGCTGCTGACAGGTGTGTTGGCAGGGAGCTATCCGGCGGTGTTCCTCAGCCGTTTTGTGCCTTCCAAAGTATTGAAAGGCCGGGTCCTTTCTGATAAACGGGGAACCTTGTTACGCCGCGCGTTGGTGACGGCGCAATTCTGGGTGGCGATCTTTTTTATTGTCGGTACCGTAGTCGTATGGCAGGAGATCGATCATGTACGGAGCAGGCCGATCGGATATGACCAGGAGAACCTGATCGATGTCCACAGTTCGGCCGAATTGGGCGCGAAATATTCGTTGTTCAAACAAGAGATAGATGATATCCCCGGGGTCCGGAGTGTCACTGCAGGAAGCGACAACCTGGTAAACTTCAATTCCGGAATAACCGGTTTAGACTGGCCGGGTAAGATTCCTGGGCATGAGGTTTCGATCATGGTCACCAGCGTGGGTTATGATTGGGTCAGGACAACGGGGATGAGCCTGGCGGAGGGTCGTGATTTCAGTTCCGCCTATGGCACGGATAGCGCGGCCTGTCTGGTCAACGAGGCAGCGGTAAGCCAGCTTGGGCTAAAGAAGCCGGTGCTGGGTCAAAAGCTCGGGGGCAGCCCGATCATTGGAGTGGTGAAAAATTTTGTCTATAATAATCCATCGGGGATCATTGCTCCGATGGCGCTCTATTTATACAAGGGTGCGCCCGATAAGGGCGGTCACTTCTTTGTCCGGGTCCGGAATGATGCGCACTGGCGGGAAACGATCTCCAGGATCGGCAAGGTGGTGAAGAAGATAGACCCGAAGCATTCGTTCGACTTCTCGTTCACGCAGGAAGAATATCAGCATCGTTTCGAAGAGTTCACTACCTATGGGGTGCTGGCGACGATCCTGGGCGGGCTGGCGATCTTCATTTCCTGTCTGGGGTTGCTGGGGCTGTCGGCCTTCCTGGCTGAACGGCGGTCAAAGGAGATGAGCATTCGGAAAGTGTTTGGGGCCAGTGTGCGGCAGGTCATCCTATTGCTGTCACTGGACTTTCTGCGGCCGGTGGTTATCGCATTCCTTCTTGCCGTTCCGGCCGCGGGCTGGGCGGCTAATTTATGGCTGAATAATATCGCTTATCATGTCACGCTGAGCTGGACGGTCTTCGTTGCTGCGGCGGCCATAACTTTGCTGGTTGCGCTATTGACTGTCGGGTATAACGGGATGCGAACGGCGTATGAGAATCCGGCAGCGAATTTGAAGAATGAATGACCGATCGCCCGGGTATTATCGAAGATCCCGGTCATGGCGATCCAATGTTTGCATTACGTTATTCTTATACAATTTTCCGATCGGGATCTCGAGTTTTCCGATCCCGACGCATTCGCCGGTATAGGAGGTGATCTTTGGCTGGGAAACGATATAGGATCGATGGGTACGGAGGAAAGCCGATTCGGGGAGCATGGCCTCAATGGCGGCCATCGAGTGTTTGGTAATGATGAGTCCTTTTGTCGTGAAGATCTTGATGTAGTTCTTCATTCCTTCAATGTACACGATGTCTTGCAGCATCACCTTTACCATTTTCCGGTCGGTACGGAAATACAAATAAGGATCGGTCGATTTACGGGCGAATTATGCGACGAAGTGGATGGAGGGGATCCGCATCCATCAAATTCCGATATGGAATAATTCGGTGGGAGTGAATAAAAAGATGTTAAAGGATAAGGCGACGCTGACGTTGAACATGAGCGATCCGTTCAATGTGTACCGGCCCGGCATGACAACAGATGCGACGACCTTTTATACGCAGATAAATAACCGGCCGGAGAGCCGCTATCTGACGGTGACGTGGAATTATCGTTTTGGGAAGGCGAAGCAGCAGCGGCGGGAGCACAACAGCGGGAGTGCAGAGGATGAGCAGCGGCGGGTGAATTTGTGAGGGGACGGGGCGCGGGCGGCGCGGGGTTGTGCGGGGCGGGGCGGCGCGGGCGGGCCCTGCGGTCAGGGTTGTGGCGGGTTAGAGTTCCTTCGCCGGGTCCCAGAATAGTTTGGCGAAGTCGAGAATCTTGTCGCCTTTTAGTTGGATGCCTTCTTTTAGCAGTAGTGCGCGGCGGGTGCCCGAGCTGTCATGGGACAGGCGGCCGGAGGCTGTCACGACGCGTTGTGCAGGGATTCGTTGGCGGGAGATGTTCACGAAGCGCATGGCATGGCCTACCATGCGGGCGTTGGGGAGGTCGAGGAGTTTGGCGATGGCTCCATAGGAGGTAACGCGGCCGCGGGGGATCTGGCGGACCACATCATAGATCATGTCGACGGCGGATGCTTCCCGTTTTCCGGAGGGGTTGACGGCGATTAGGCGTTCTTTCTTTCCTGACTTTTGTTGTTTTGGTCCCGGCATGGTGTGAAGGTAGAAATTTCTTACATTAGATGAAATGAATATGCAAACTCCTGGAGGCGGGTGGACGTGAACGGGCACGAGATACCGAAATAATTTATTATGAATCTTCGACAACTGATACGGGCGAATCCGCTGGCCGCCTATTTTATCCTGACCTTCCTGATCTCCTGGGGTGGCGCGGGGTTGTATTTGGCGCCGCATTTATTACAGGGGCGCGCGCTAAGCAAAATGGATGGAATACTGATGTTCCCTATTATGATCCTGGGGCCGGCGGTCGCGGGGATTTGGATGACTTCGATAAAGGATGGGAAGCCGGGGGTCCGGGCGCTTTTTAAGAAAATGGGTAAGGCGCGGGTAGGCGGTCGCTGGTATCTGATCGCTATCCTGATCCCCTTTGTGCTGATTCTGTTGACACTGCTGCTATTGAAGACGGTTGTGTCGCCCGTGTATGCACCAAATTTCTTCCCGATAGGGTTATTGTTCGGGATCCCGGCGGGATTCTTTGAGGAGATCGGGTGGACGGGTTTTGCGTTCCCGGAGCTGAGAAAGAAATATTCTTTTGCCAAAGCCGGATTGATATTGGGGGGCTGCTGGGTGCTATGGCATGTGCCGGTGATCGATTTCCTCGGAGCGGCCAGTCCGCACGGCAAATATATCTGGAGCTTTTTCCTCGCTTTTGCGTTAGCCATGACCGCGATGCGGATGATCATTGCGTGGATCTATACCCGAACCGGGAGTGTGTTGCTGGCGCAATTTCAGCATGCGATGTCTACCGGCTGCCTGGTGGTGCTGGGTCCGAATGGGGTGACTGCGGGTCAGGAGGTAGTTTGGTATGCGGTATATGGGTTGTTGTTGTGGGTCATGGTGGGTGCGGGTCTACTGGCGGCCGGGCGGCGGAGGGCGTAGGGCGCACGAATGCGAGACGTTGGTCCGGGCTGAGCACATATACGCAGTGTTGGTTCACTGCAAGTTACGAAAATCGCGATCCCGGAAAGTGGTGAGATTGCAAAGTGTCAGCGCAACGGGACAACGGAACTCAGGCCGATGTGTCGAGTTAAAGTTTGCATAATATGCACATTTGTTCATAACTATAGCTTGGCCGGTCGCATTAAAACGACTACTTTACTATCATGAAATTCTCTCCCGGTCAGGAAGTCATCGTACTAGATACCACTCACAAGCCAGCGGGCTCCGCGATTGTGCAAAGTTATCATCCGGAAGCGCATCGATGCATCGTGCTTTTTCAGTATCCGGGATCCCCTTTTCCGGAAAGCATTGCGATCCCGGAGTACCGGTTGGTGAGTCAGCCGTTGGAGACAGCCACGGCTTAATCTTCTTACGTACAAATTTTCTCTCTCCTTAAGAATGTGAACGCAGTCACAGGGCTCCCACCATATATTTCCAGACCCGGATGAAAACCGGGTTGAGGGTAGTGCCGTGCGGATCGTCGGAAACCATGTTATTGATCAGGATATGGCGAGTGGAATAGACGGGTTCGCCGGGCTTGACCATTGCAGTGTCAGCGGTTGGGAAACCGGTGACTGCGGCAACATCGGCAATCTGGAAATGGACATCGTAAGGATCGTTCAAGTGCAGGAAGGCGAATTGGCGGGCGGGGGGTGTCAGTCCCTTTCTGTATTGCCAGGGGGCGGGGCGATTGAAAACTTTGAGATAGTCCTGGGGGCCTGAAAACATGAGTACGCCGGCGAGCGGGAAGCGTTTGCCCAAAAAGGCGGCATGGCCGGCGCCCTGAGAGTGGCCGGCAATGATGATCTTGTCCCAGCGGGGATGGTCGCCCTGCAGAAAAGCAGCCCAGCCACCGGCGGGGTCGTGAGCAGCAAGGTAGATCAGCAATTTTGAAAAGCGATTGACGATGCTGTTGGCGCTATCGACCTCCACCGCGGAGCTCACCGGGGTGCCGAAATCGATCTCTTGTCTGAAGTCGTCGAAACAACTACTGTCGGTGCTGTTGCGGCAGGTAATGGTGTTCACGTTGTTCAGATAGTCGATGCTGATGACGTGGAAACCCATCGTCGCAAAACAACTGTCGATGGCTTGCATGCGGATAGCGAAGTCCCCGGTGCCTTCGATCATCAGGATCAGCTGATGCCGGGTCGCAGCGGCCGGGTCATACAGTGCGATGTGCGGTCCGTGCACGACGATGATGTGTTTGTCGGTAGCGGTTGGGGAGATAGTTTGTATCCTGACCTGGCACCGGGCCGAAACCGTTATGAGGCACAAGAGGGTCAAAAAGGGTGACAATAGTTTCATGCAGGGAAGATAAGAAAAAAGGCCCGGAGCCCATCGTCGGTCAGACGGCACGGATGAATGCAGAAGGTTCAGCAAATTGAACTGTTTATGAGGAATTTAACGACTGTTTATGAGGAATTTAACGACTGTTATACCGGGCAAAAAAGCTGTTTTGGCATGTTAGTAGATATAGCTCCGGTATGGCAGAAAAGAAATCCTATACGATCTATTTTACGTATGACGTAAACGATCACTCCCTGAAGTTCCCGTTATGTGCGGAAGTGGAGGGCGCTGGTTCCGGCGTGTATACCATTACTAACATCCGGCAGGAAGGCCAAACGGGTGGAGTTTTGTTCCCGCCTATCAAAGTCCATAAAGAGGATGGCAAATGGAAAATGGTGGATACAGACATCACCAGCCGGTTAAGCGCGGCAATCGGAGGGGCGATCGAGGACCAGGAGCGTTCAGCGTAGAAAAATCCCGTCGTTTTGCGGTATTTATTACCTTTAAAAGATGAAAATACTGCTGATCGAGGATGAACTCAAGCTGGGGCAATTCCTGTGCGACGGTCTTGCGGAAGCCGGGCATATCTGCGATCATTTCACCGATGGCGCCAGGGGGTTTGAGGCTGCGCTGACGGCGGATTTCGACTTGATCATCCTGGATCTGATGTTGCCGAATATGAACGGCTTCGAGATCCTGACCAATTTGCGGAAAGCCAGGAATACCACGCCGGTGCTGGTACTCAGCGCGCTCAGCGATGCCGACAAGGTCATCCAGGCGCTCGATCTGGGCGCCATCGACTATATGCGCAAGCCTTTCGACTTCGATGAGATGCTGGCCAGGATCCGGACGATCCAGCGGCGCAGTCTCCAGCAGGCGGGAGATCATATCAGCGTCGGCGACCTGTATGTCAACCTGCGGAGCCGGGAGGTGCAGCGAGGGGGTCTGCGGATCAACCTGAGCAACCGTGAGTTTGCATTGCTGGAGTATCTGATCTGCCATCCCAACCAGGTGGTAACGAAGACGCAGATCCTCGACAAGATCTGGGACATCAATTTTGATCCGGGTAGTAATATCGTAGAGGTCCACATGTACCAGTTGCGAAAGAAGATCGACAGCGACCAGGAGGAGCCATTGATCCAAACCGTTATCGGCCGGGGATATATGCTGAAAGGGCCGGTCACCAAAAATTAATCGATGCGGCACCGCTTTCGGATGGGCGTCAAAGTCAAGATCACCCTCGCGTTCTGCATGGTCTTTATCATGCTGTGCGCGATGTTTGGCCTGATCGGTTATCATCAGGTGCATGGGATGATGATCCGGGTGGCGGTGAACCATGAGACGCTGGGGACGAATCTCCGGTCGCTGCGGAGCATGATTTTCACGATCTGTATCGCGAGTGTTATGATCTGTGCGCTGGCGTCCTATGTTGTTGCACAGCTCCTGTTAACGCCATTACAGCGGATCATTCATGCAGCCCGGAGTTTTGCTACAAACAAGATGCATGACCCGATCCCGGTCAATGGGACGAGGGACGAGCTGCATGAACTGAGTGTAACGATCAACGAAATGATCACGCGCATCGATGAGGCGGTGCAGCAGCAGCAGAACTTCTTTGCGTCGGCCTCCCATGAGTTGAAGACGCCGCTGGCCATCCTCCGGACGGAAGTGGAGGTCGGGTTGAGAAAGCCGGGATTGGAAGAGGGGCTCCGCCAGATCCTGAGCAATCAGCTGGAAGAAATCAGCCGGCTCCAGGCGATCGTGAACGAGTTCCTGGTAGTCAGCCAACTGCGCGTCGGGTCGCCGTCAATTTATAAAAAGCCGTTCGATCTGTCGGTGCTGATCGTTAAGGTCTTTAACCAGCTTCTTCCACTGCTGCGGCAGAAGAACATGGAGCCCGTGATCCATTTTGATGAGGAGGCCGCCGATTTTGTCGTGCAGGCGGATGAGGAAAAGATCCGGATCGTGTTATTGAACCTGTTGGAGAATGCCGCCAAATATGGAGTGAAGGACACCGCGATCGTCTGTAAGGTGGATAAGCCCGCATCATTGGACGAACTGACGGTGCAGTTCGTCAACACGACCAACGAAGAGAAGGTAACAACGGATAATCTTCAGGTGGCCTTCTTTCGTTCTGACCTGGTGCAGAAGGGAGCGGGGCTTGGGTTATGGCTTTGCAATGAGATCATCCGGTTGCACGATGGCCGGATAGACGTCTCGAGTGATCATCACCGGTTCGAAGTGACGGTTTCGATCAATGCCGTCATCTGATCGATCTTAAAGGGCTTGGCGAGAAATCCATCCGCACCCGCTAATTTTGCGAATTCTTCTCCCCTTTCCACGCCGGTAAAATA